>VERS01000021.1 GCA_018882545.1 Mycobacterium sp. | reverse complement strand
GTGCCCGCCAGAGCGCCTCGTCGGCGTAGATATTGCCGATCCCCGACACCACCGTCTGGTCGAGCAACTGGCGTTTGATCTCAGAGTGCTTGCGCCGCAACAGCTTCACCACCGCGGCTCGATCAAAGCCAGGGTCCAGCGGGTCGCGGGCGATATGGGCGACCGGGGTCGGCACCCGCGAGCCGTCGACGCTGACCAGATCGGCCAACTGCCATCCGCCGAAGGTCCGCTGGTCGACGAAGTTCAGTGCGGTGCCGTCGTCGAGGACGGCGGCGATGCGCAGGTGGTTCGGGTTGGGGACGGGCCCGAGCAGCATCTGACCGCTCATCCCCAGATGCACCACCAGGGCGGTCTGCTCATCGTCGAGCACCAGCCAGAGGTACTTGCCGCGCCGGTCGGTCCCGGCGATCCGCGCACCCCGCAGTCGGGCGCTGAGGTCGGCCGCCCCGGCGTCGTGGCGGCGCACCGCGCGCGGATGCCGGACCTGCACCGCGGTGATCACCCTGCCCGCGACGTGCGCCTGCAGGCCGCGCCGCACGACTTCGACCTCGGGAAGTTCAGGCATCCAGTTCGGCGGTTACATCGCAACGGCGGCCGGGATCTGCCTCGGCGTCCAGTGCCGTCCAGGCCTCGGCGGCGGCATCGGTCTCGGCGGACTTCTTCGACCGGCCCACCCCGCTGCCGTAGACGGCCCCGTTGACGTAGACGACGGCGGAGAACCGGCGGTCGTGATCGGGGCCCTCGGAGGTCACCTCGTAGCGCGGCACCCCCAGTCCCAGGGAGGCGGTCAACTCCTGCAGGCTGGATTTCCACTCCAGCGCCGCACCGAGGGTCGGGGCGGTGTCGAGCAGTTCCTCGAAGAGCCCCAGGATGACCCGGCGGGCGCCCTCCCGGCCGTGCTGCAGATACACCGCACCGAGCAGCGACTCCAGGGTGTCGGCCAGGATGCTGGCCTTGGCGTGCCCGCCGGTGTTGATCTCCCCGCGGCCCAGCAGCAGATACTCCCCCAGTCCGTCGGGGGTCAGATCGCGGGCCACCCCGGCCAGCGCCTGGCTGTTGACGATGCTGTTGCGCAGTTTGGCCAGATCCCCTTCGGAGCTCTCCGGGTGGCGGCGGAACAGTTCATCGACGATCACCAGACCCAGCACCGCGTCGCCGAGCAGTTCGAGGCGCTCGTTGGTGGGCAGGCCACCGTTCTCGTAGGCGTAGCTGCGGTGGGTCAGCGCCAGGGTGAGCAGGTCTTCGGGCAGGTCGGTGCCGAGCGCGTCGAGCAGCTGCCGGCGGGTCATCGCCGCTCCCCGTCGGGGGGCAGCAGACCAGCCAGCTTGGCCCAGCGCGGGTCGATCTGCTCGTGCCCGTGGCCGGGTTCGGCGCCGGCCAACCGGATTCCGCACTGCGGGCACAGCCCGGGACAGTCCTGGCGGCACAGCGGCGCGAACGGCAGCGCCATTCCCACTGCGTCGACGATCGGCTGCTCGAGGTCGACGGTCTGGTCGACGACGTGACCGACCTCGTCGGACTCGGTGGTGGACTCGGTGAGGCTGTCCGGGTAGGCGAACAGCTCGGTCAGCGTGATCCGGATGTCACCGACGACCGGTTCCAGACACCGCGAACACTCGCCGCGGGTCGGGCCGTGCACCGTGCCGGTGACGAGCACGCCCTCGGACACCGACTCCATCCGCAGGTCGAGGTCCAGGGGGGCGCCGGGCTCAATGGCGATGAGGTCCAACCCAATTCGCACGGGACTGGGCACCCTCAGTTGGACCTCCCGCATGGCGCCGGGGCGCCGACCGAGCCGGGAGACGTCGAATACCAGCGGCGAGCGCGGGTCAGCGTTCGTAGCCGTCGCCATAACAGGCGATCCTACGGCCCCCGCTGGACGTCAGTGCTGGACGTCCGTGCTGGACGTCAGTGCTGGACGTAGTCGTGGGTGCCTGCCGCGGTGCGCAACTGGTGGCGGCCGCGGCTCACCGAGCGCAGCGTGCCGTTGAGGTACTCCTCGAACTGGGCCAGTTTGTTGTCGACGTAGATGTCGCACTCGCCGCGCAACCGGTCGGCCTCGGCGTGGGCGGAGTCGACCAGGCGGGTGGCCTCGGCGTGGGCGGACTGCACGACCTCGGTCGCCGAGACCAGCCGCTGCTGTTCCTTGATGCCCTCCTGCACCGCGTTCTCGTAGGAGATGTTGCCGTTCTCGACCAGTCGGTCGGCCTCGGCCTTGGCCCGGGTGGTGGCCGCCTCGTAATCCCGCTTGGCCGCGGTGGCCAGCCGCGAGGCCTCCTCGCGGGCCTCGCCCACCATGTTCTCGCTGTGCGCGCGGGCCTCGGCGACCATCCGGTCGGCCTGCGACTTGGCCTCGGCGACCATCCGGTCGGCCTCGGCGCGGGCGTGGCTGAGCAGCGAATCGGCTTCGGCGTTGGCATTGGCGACGGTGGACTCGGCGTGTTCGGCGGCCTCCCGCAGCATGGTGTCACGGGCATCCAGCACATCCTGGGCGTCGTCGAGTTCGCCGGGGATCGCATCCTTGATGTCGTCGATGAGTTCGAGCACGTCGCCGCGCGGAACCACGCAGCCGGCCGTCATCGGAACGCCGCGGGCTTCCTCGACGATCGCCCCCAGCTCGTCCAGCGCTTCAAAAACTCGGTACACGGTGCCACCCTTCAAGCTGTCGCATTGGTAGTGACCAGTGTGCCTGGTGTTACAGCTGTGACTGTGCTGGTGGCGCGGTGTGTCGCGAACTCACCTGCTAACCGGCGGCGAGTTTGGCCCGCAGGCGCCGGTTGACCGGTTCGGGAAGCAGCTGCGAGACGTCACCGCCCAGGCCGGCGACCTCCTTGGCCAGCGACGAGGAGACGAACGAGTACTGCGGGGCGGTGGCGACGAAGAAGGTGTCGACCCCGGCGATGTGCTTGTTCATCTGGGCCATCTGCAGTTCGTATTCGAAGTCGGTCCCGGTGCGCAGGCCCTTGACGATCGCGGTGTACCCCCGGGCCCGGACGAAGTCGACCACCAGACCCGCACCGGCCTCCACGCGCAGGTTCGGCAGATGCGCGCAGGCCTCGTCGATCATCGCGATGCGCTCCTCGACGGCGAACATCCCGGCCTTGGCAGGATTGACCAGGACGGCGACGATCACCTCGTCGAACTGTGCCGCGGCCCGCTCGAAGACGTCGATGTGGCCCAGGGTCACCGGGTCGAAGGAGCCAGGACAGACCGCGCCGCTCATGGGCGGTCACGCTAGCAGCCCGGGCGCCCTGCTCAGCCGACCTCAGCCGACCTCGGCGACCTCCAGGCGGGTGTCACCGTAGCGGCGTACCGGCCAGGGCGTCCACCCCGACGGCCAGTTCAGACCCGGCGCCGGGGCCGGTCGCTCGACCACCACCACGCTGCCCGCAGCGACCCAGCCGTGGCGGTGCAGGCCGGCCAGCACCGCGTCGATCTGCCCGGCCGTCATGTCGTAGGGCGGGTCGGCCAGTACCAGATCGGCCGGCTGCGGTGCTCCGCCGGCCAGCACCGCGGCGACGTCGCCGCGTCGCACGGTGGCCCCGGCCAGTCCGACGGCGGCGACGTTGCGGGCGATCACCGCGGCGGCGCGGCGGTCGCAGTCCACCAGCAGCACTGTCGCCGCACCGCGGGACAGCGCCTCCAGACCCAGGGCGCCGGATCCGGCGTAGAGGTCCAGCACGTGCAGGCCGCCGAAATCCCGCCGGGCGGCCAGCATGTTGAACAACGCTTCCCGCACCCGGTCGGTGGTCGGCCTGGCACTGGACGGCACGGTCAAGCGACGCCCCCCGGCCGCACCGGCGACGATGCGGGTCACCGCGCTAGCGCCTGTCGGCCACGATCAGAGCAGGGTGGACCAGTAGTCCCAGAACCGGACCAGAATGAACAGCAGGACTGCGGTGAACCACAGCACCACCAGCGGCCAGCGCCATTGGTAGAGGGCGTGCGCGACGGGGTTGGTCGCCAACGGGCGCAGCGCGATCGCCGAGACCACCACCAGCAGCGGAATGGTCACCGCCCAGACCACCATGCAGTAGGGGCACAACGCGCCGATCCGGTAGAGGGTCTGGAAGATCAACCAGTGCACGAACACCGTCGCGGCCGCGGTGCCGACCATCAGGCCGACCCAATACCACCGCGGCAGAGCAACTTTCGCCACGGCCAGCACCCCGCTCACAACGACGACGGTGAAGCCGATCACCCCGAACAGCGGGTTGGGCGGACCGAAGACCGAGGCCTGCGGCGTCAGCATCACCGACCCGCAGGACAGCACCGGGTTGATGCTGCAGGTCGGCACGTAGGCCGGGTTGATGAGCATCTCGATCTTCTCGATCAGCAGGGTGACCGCCGAGCCCAGACCGATCACCCCGGCCAGCAGCACACACCACGCACTGGCCCGGCCCACCGGCACCCCGGCCGAAGCCGGCGCTTCGACCCGGCCCGGTGCCGGGTCGACTACGGCCGGCGCGGTGACGGTCACGGTGCCGTCGCCGGTGCCGGCGGAGCGGGTGCGGGGGTGGGCGCCAGCGCGGGCATCGGCCCGACGACGGCGCGGACTTTGGCCAGCAACTCGTCGGGGCTGGCCGGGTTGATGTCCTGGCCGTTGAGCCGGATGGTGGGCGTGGAGGACACCTTGGTGGCCGCGGCCAGGCCCTTGGTCATCTTCTCGTAGGTGCCCTTGTTGATGCACTCCGGGACACCGCCGGTGACACCGGCCTGGCGCGCGGTCTCGATCAGCGCCGCGTTGTCCGGCCCCGAGCCGCTGCCCTCCTGGGGCTGCTGGGCGAACAGCGCGGAATGGAACCGCTTGAAGGCGTCCATGTTCTCGTCGGCGACGCAGTAGGCCGCGTTGGCCGCGCGCGAGGAGTAGCCGCTGTTGACGCGGTTGAGGATCGACAGCATGTAGTAGTCGACGGCGGCCGCGCCGCTGTCGATCAACTTGGCGACCGTCGGGCCGAACTTCTTCTCGAAGTCCCGGCAGTGCGGGCACTGGAAGTCCTCGTAGATGGCCAGCACCGCCTTGGGTTCCTCGGTGCCCTCCTTTTTGACCAGCGAGTCCGAGGCGACCCGCACCGCCTGGGTGCTGCCGCCCTTCTTGTCGCTGCCCATCACGATGTAGAGCACCAACCCGACGGCGAACAGGACCACCAGGGCGGTCAGCCCCACCTTGACCGCCATGTCACGCTTGCGGTCCTGGGCCCTGAGGTCATACGAGCTTTTCTTGTTGGTTGCCACGGTCGGCTGATCCTCGCTGTCGGTGGTTTTCGGCTTCTCCAGAGTACCGGCGGGTCTTGCGGTGCGGGCTCGGATGCGGGCTCAGACGCGGGCCAGATGCGCCCGCAGCGCAGAGATCACCTCGGCGTTGGCGCGGGCCACCCCGCCGCCGAGGACGTTGAGGTTGAGAAATGCGTGCATCATCGACGACATCTGCCGGTGGTCGACGGCGACCCCGGCCGCCCGCAACCGGTCGGCGTACTGCTCACCCTCGTCGCGCAGAGGGTCGAAGCCGGCGGTGACGACCAGCGCCGGGGACAGCCCGCTCAGATCCTCGGCCAGAAGGGGGGATACCAGGGGATCGGCCACGTCCAGGCCGGAGTCGGTGACATAGGCGTCCTGGAACCAGTCCATGTCGCGCCGGCTCAGCAGGAAGCCCTCGCCCAGCAGGGAGCGGGACCGGGTCTGTCCCCGCAGGTCGGTCACCGGGTAGAGGAGCCACTGCAGGGCCGGCAGCGGGTCACCGGCGTCGCGGGCCAGTCGGGTGACCACGGCCGCGAGGTTGCCGCCGGCGCTGTCGCCGCCGACGGCCACCCGGCGGGGGTCGGCGCTCAGATCGGCGGCCTGCTCGCGGGCCCACCGGTAGGCGGCGTAGGCGTCGTCGAGTGCGGCGGGCGCACGGTGTTCGGGGGCCAGCCGGTAGTCCACGGCCAGCACATGCACACCCGCGTCGCGGCTGATCAGCCGGCACACCGAATCGTGGGTGTCCAGGTCACCGAACACCCATCCGCCGCCGTGATAGAAGACCAGCAGGGGCGCCGACGGCCCGCCGGCCGGGGGACGGTAGTGCCGAGCCGGGATGATCCCGGCCGGCCCGGGGATCGATACCGACCTGATCTCGGCCACCCGCACACCGCGCTCGTCGAGGGTTTTGGTCAGCGCGGAGTTACTGGCCCGGGTCGCCGCGGGATCGTCGGCAACGACCAGACTCTCGATGCCGACGGCCTTCTGCGCGGCCAGCAGCATCTGCAGCGACGGATCCAGGGTGTTGCCGTCGATGGTGACCGCCCGGCCGCCGGAGAGTAGGCGCTTGGCGCCGTCGGGCAGCCGCGGGATCACCTTGACGCCCACCCGGTTGCCCATCGCGAGCGCCCGTTCTTTGACGGTTGTCCTGGCAGGTGCCCCGGCCGCGTTGATGGCCGGTGTGATGGCCGGTGTCATGGCCGAAGCTTACGCCGGTTCGCCGGGACTGATCCCGCGCGGTCACGGCCGCATGCAGCGCGGTCGGCACCCCAAGCCGCCCCGTCGAGGCGGGTGCGCCAGATCCCTTGCACTCAGTACTATCCTCAGCCCATCCGACCCCGCCGATCCGGGGTTCCGCACGCAGACCGACGCACAGGGCAGGTACATGACACCGGCGGCCGCCATCCCCACCGTCACGCTCAACGACGACCACACCATCCCGGTGGTGGGCCTGAGCGTCTGCGGACTCAGCCCGACCGACGCCGAGGCCGCGGTGTCAGCGGCCCTGACGGCCGGCTACCGACTCATCGACACCTCGCCCGGGGAGACCGAGGAGGCGGTCGGCCGCGCCATCGCCGCCTCCGGGATACCGCGGCAGGAGTTGTACGTCACGGCCAAGCTGGCGACCGCCGATCAGGGCTTCCAGTCCTCCCAGGACGCCTGCCGGGCCAGCCTGGCCCGGCTCGGCTTGGATTACCTCGACCTGTATCTGATCGACTGGCCGGCCGAGGAGAACGGCAAATACATCGACGCCTGGGGCGGATTGATGAAGTCCAAGGAGGTCGGCGAGACCCGCTCGATCGGGGTCGCCAACTTCACCCCCGAACACCTGTCGAACATCATCGACCTGTCCTTCTTCACCCCGGCGGTCAACCAGATCGAGTTGCATCCGCTGCTCAACCAGGCCGAGTTGCGGGCCGTGCACGCCGAGCACGCCATCGCCACCGAGGCCTCCGGCCCGCTGGGCTCCGGCACGCTGCTGGCAAACCCTAAGGTCGTAGAAATTGCTGAAAACCACGGCAGGGTGCCGGCGCAGGTGCTCATCCGGTGGAACATCCAGTTGGGCAACGTGGTGATCCCGCAGGCGTCTGACCCCGTCCGACTGGCGCAGAACATCGACGTTTTCGGCTTCGAACTGGCCGCCGACCAGATGCAGACGCTCAACGGCCTCGACGACGGCACCCGGTTCCGGGCCAACCCGGGGGTTCCCGGCGAGTCCTGAGCCCGCCCAGGCATCGTTTGCCCAGATTTCCGGATTTTAATTGCGCTCAGGTTTTTTTAAGGTTACAGTCCGACCTGTCAGGAAACTCACAGGAAAGGGCCTGATCAATGAACATCACATCACGCTCGTATCTCACCGCTGGTATCGCCGCCCTCGGCGTCGGCGCCATCGCGCTCACCCCGATCCAACCGCTCCCCGGTCAGGCCGCGCTCGCACCGCAACGCGCGGTCAGCAACCTCGCGGTCGAACTCGCCTCCTCGATCAACCCGATCGAACCCTGGATCAACACATTCCAGACGTCCTTCGCCAACATCCAGAAGCTGTTCAACTTCTATGCCGCCTCACAGAGCTACACCAGCCCACTGGGTCTGGGGACTTCCGCGTTCCCGTTGATCCAGACCATCATCGCCAACCAGGTGACCTACTTCCAGGAGGCCTTCTCCGGCAACATCGGGCTGATCCCGGGCCAGATCCTGGGCAATGTCCAGAAATTCTTCAATGCACCGTGGTCCCCGGGTGATCCGGTCGGGGAGTACATCTCGGGGACGTCGGTCTCGACCATCCCGGTGGTCGGGCTGCCCCTGAGCCAGCAGACCGCCTTCGCGTTGCTGCCCGGTGTGCTCGGTGAAGAGACGTACACCGCGCTCGAACCGCTCATCAACTTCACCTCGACCTACTACAGCGGCCAGGTAGTCGGTCTGCTCGGGCCGCTGTTCGCTCCGCTGATCGAGCTGACCCGCAGCTTCACCGCCATCGGCGAGTTCTTCCAGGCCGGTGATGTGATCGGGGCGATCAACGAGCTGATCAACATCCCCGCCAACGTGACCAACGCGGTCCTCAACGGCGGCGGCTTCCTGGATCTGACCGGGGTCGCCAACGCGCTGGGCCCGCTGCCGCCGGAGGTCAAGAAGATCGGGCTGAACCTGGGTGGCCTGATCAGTCCACCGGTTCCCCAGAACGGTTCAATCCTGCCCGAAGGCACCGCCCCCACCGAGTTCGACGGCGGGGTGGCGTTCGACTCGCTGGCCTTCGACATCAGCTACAAGATCTCCAACCTGCCGCCGCCCAACGGCACCTCGGTCAACGTCAGCGATCCCGCCATCCCGGTGAGCTGGATCGGCGCGGTGATCGGCCTGGGCCAGTTCCTCGGCGACGAGATGGTGGTGACCCCGCCGGCGCCGCCCACTGCGGCCGCCGAACCTGTCGCCGCCAAGCTGGCCGCGCCGGTCGACCTCCCGGCCCCGGCGCTGACCGAGGCGACCCCGGCCCTCGACCCGGCGCCTGTCGAAGATTCCGTGGAGTCCGCCCCGGCCGTGGTCGACCTGCCCGAGCAGGAGGCACCGGCTGACTTCGCTGCGGATCCGGCGCCCGAGCCGGCCGTCGCTGCTGTCGCCGACATCGGAGCCGACGACGCCGGGGCCTCCGAAGCCGGCGGGGCCGCCGGGGACACCGGAGACAACGGGTCGCGGGCCGGGGATTCCCGGCGCGGGGCGCGCGACGCCGACTGAGGCGACGCCTAGCCAGGTAGCCAAACGGGCGGTCAGCTGCGGCTGACCGCCCGTTTGGCCTGTCGGGCGCACGACGGGCGCCGCGGTCGCTTCACCCCGCTGGCCGCCCGCTCTGGTTTACGTCCCAGGACTGACACGAAATTAATTTCAGCCGAAACGCCCTGCGGGCCGGTTTCTGACGTTACAGTAAGCCGCCATCATGCAAATCACAGGGAAGGGACCTTGTCCATGCATATCACCTCTCGGTCTTATCTGACCGCCGGAATCGCCACCCTCGGGGTGGGCGCCCTCGCGCTGGCCCCCGTCCAGCCGATCCCCCACCAACTCGACCTGGCACCGCAGAAGGTCGTCAGCAGCCTGGCTGTGGACCTCGCCGCCGCGGTAGACCCGATCACCGCATGGGTCAACGTCTTCCAGACCTCCGCCGCCAACATCGCGATCCTCAACGAATTCCAGCAGCAGAATCCGTTCCCGCTGCTGAAGACCATCGGCGCCAACATCGCCACCTACATCGAGGAAATCAGCAACGGCCAGATTGACCTCGTCTTCGAGCAGATCGGGAACAACATCCAGACCTTCTTCGAGGCGCCGTGGGATCCGGGAACAGTCCAGTCAATACCGGTCGTTTGGGATCCGCCGAAGGAAGTTACGGTTGCCCTCGGCGATTACCTTTCGGACACCCAGCCGCCAACCCCGGCGACCAGTGAGCCCGAGGCCGATGCGCAGAGTCCATCGAACGCCAACCTTTTCCTTCTCCAGCTCACGGCCGCAGCGACGCAGACTGACCCCACCGGCGATCCAGAGCTGGAGGCCCTCACCGAATTCTTGTTCGGCTTCGCTCCCCTGGTACGCATCCTCAACACTCCTGCCACCGGCCAGATCATCAGTTGGATCGGGCCGGTGCTCTCCCCGTTGGTGGCGTTGACCAATAGTTTCACCGCCGTCGGCAAGTACTTCCAGGAAGGCAAGATCCTGGATGCCTTCTACGAGCTCGTCAACATCCCGGCCAACATGACCAACGCCTTCCTCAACGGCGCAGGCTTCTTAAACCTCGCCCCGGTCATCGGACAGTTCTTCAATCTGCCGGAAGGTTTAGACCGGATTGGAGTCAATCTGGGTGGCCTGCTCAACGCCATGCCCCAGAACGGGTCGTTGAAGGTCAACCCTGTAGATCCGCAGCCCGCCCGGCCCACAGTATGGGCGGGCGGAACGGGGTTCGATTCCTTCGCTATACCGGGTTGCAGCAGCGACGCCGGGGCACTCTGCGGCTTCATTGCAGGCCAACCGCCCGCGGGTCTGACCAACGGCCTGTTCGGCGCCGGGATCGGGCTGGGTCAGTTCCTCGCTGAAAAGCTGCTGATCACCCCGCCGACGGAGGCCCCGGCGTCGGCCAAGCTGGCCGCACCCGAGGCGGCAGCCCCGGCGCTGCCCGAAGCGCCGGCGGCTCAGGAGGCCGCGCCGGTCGAGGCCCCGGTGAAGGACACCGCACCGGCCGACTTCGAGGTGATCGCCGATGATCCCGCGCCGGCCGAGGACGCCGGTACGGAGGCCGGAGCGGCCGTGGTCAGCGAGGACCTCGAGGTGGAGGCTCCGGCTGACTTCGCCGAGGTGACTGAGATCGCCGAAGCCTCCGAGGTGGCAGCGGATTCGGCGCCCGAGGCAACGGCCGCCGTCGGGTCCGACGACTCCGACTCCGGTGACACCGGCCGGGCCTCGGACTCCCGCCGCGGAGCCGCCGACGCCGACTGAGTCACACCTTCCGCATACAGGGCGGGCGGTCAGCGGGAACACCC
>VERS01000583.1 GCA_018882545.1 Mycobacterium sp. | reverse complement strand
TCGAGACGCACCTGCTGTTCGGCATCCCCTACGACCGGATCGACGTGGTGGTGCACCCGCAGTCGATCGTGCACTCGATGGCGACCTTCGTCGACGGATCGACCATCGCCCAGGCCAGCCCGCCGGATATGAAGCTGCCCATCGCGTTGGCGCTGGGTTGGCCGCAGCGGGTGCCCGGCGCCGCCTCGGCGTGCGACTTCAGCACCGCGTCCAGCTGGGAATTCGAGCCGGTCGATGCGGCGGTGTTCCCCGCCGTCGACTTGGCCCGGCAGGCCGGGGAGGCCGGCGGATGCATGACCGCGGTGTACAACGCGGCCAACGAGGAGGCCGCCGAGGCCTTCCTGGCCGGGCGGATCCGATTCCCGGGGATCGTGCGAACAATCGCTGACGTGCTGGGCGCCGCCGGCCAGTGGGTCGCGCCACCGGCTACCGTGGAGGACGTACTCGACGCCCAGCGATGGGCCCGGCAACGTGCTCGCGACGCCGTTGACGTCGCCGCACAGGAGGTCTCTTCGTCCCGATGATGTTCGTGCTCGGAATCGTTCTCTTCGCCCTGGCCATCTTGGTGTCGGTGGCGCTGCACGAGTGCGGCCACATGTGGGTGGCCCGCGCGACCGGGATGAAGGTGCGTCGCTACTTCGTCGGCTTCGGCCCCACGCTGTGGTCCACCAGGCGCCCCAACAAACTGGGCTCCACCGAGTACGGCATCAAAGCCGTTCCGCTTGGCGGTTTCTGCGATATCGCCGGGATGACCGCCGCCGAGGACCTGCCTGCCGAAGACCGGCCGCATGCGATGTACAGGCAGAAGACCTGGAAGCGGGTGGCGGTGCTGTTCGCCGGTCCGGCCATGAACTTCATCATCGGCCTGGTCCTGATCTACGGGATCGCGGTGGTGTGGGGCCTGCCCAACCTGCATCCCCCCACCAACGCGATGGTCGGCGAAACCACCTGCGTCAAAGCCGAAGTCACCAGAGGCCAGCTCGGTGACTGCCAGGGTTCGGGTCCGGCCGCGGCGGCCGGGATCAAGCCCGGCGACGTCGTGGTCAAGGTTGGCTCCACCGAGGTGAACACCTTCGAGGAGATGGTCGCCGCCGTGCAGAAGGCCAGTGGGCCGACGCCGTTCGTGGTGCAGCGCACCACCGACGGGGTGACGAGCACGCTCGACACCGTGGTCGACGTCGCGACCACCAAGCGCTGGGTGCCACCCGCCGGCGGCGGCGAGGCCGCCGGCCCTTCCGATGTCGGTGCCATCGGGATTACCGCCGCCCAGTTCGGACCGACGCAGCACAACCCGCTCTCGGCCGTGCCGGCGACCTTCGCCTTCACCGGGGATCTTGCGGTGGAGATCGGCAAGGCACTGGCGAAGATCCCCGCCAAGGTCGGCGCGCTGGTCCATGCGATCGGAGGTGGCGAACGCGATCCGGAGACCCCGATCAGCGTCGTCGGGGCCAGCATCATCGGCGGTGACACCGTCGATGCCGGACTGTGGGTGGCGTTCTGGTTCTTCCTGGCCCAACTCAACTTCGTGCTCGGCGCCGTCAACCTCGTCCCGCTGCTTCCGTTCGACGGCGGCCACATCGCTGTGGCGGTCTACGAGAAGATCCGCAACATGATCCGCGCCGCCCGCGGACTCGTACCCGCCGGGCCGGTGGACTACGGGAAACTCACGCCGGCGACCTATGTGGTCCTCGTCGTGGTGGTCGGATACATGGCGCTCACCGTCACCGCCGACCTGGTGAATCCAATCCGCTTGTTCCAGTAGGAGATTCGTATGTCCACCGTTCCGATCGGCCTGGGTATGCCGCCGGCTCCGCCGCCGGTGCTGGCGCCGAGGCGCAAGACCCGCCAGATCATGCTGCGTGATGTCGGAGTCGGCAGCGACTACCCGATCTCGGTCCAGTCGATGTGCACGACCAAAACCCACGACGTCAACGCGACCCTGCAGCAGATCGCCGAACTGACCGCCTCCGGGTGCGACATCGTCCGGGTGGCCTGCCCCCGGCAGGAGGACGCCGACGCCCTGGCCGAGATCGCCCGCAAGAGCAACATTCCGGTCGTCGCCGACATCCACTTCCAGCCCAAGTACATCTTCGCCGCGATCGACGCCGGCTGCGCCGGGGTGCGGGTCAACCCGGGCAACATCAAGGAGTTCGACGGGCGGGTGGGCGAGGTGGCCAAGGCCGCGGGTGCGGCCGGCATACCGATCCGGATCGGCGTCAACGCCGGTTCGCTGGACAAGCGGTTCCTGGAGAAGTACGGGAAAGCCACCCCGGAGGCGCTCGTGGAGTCCGCGCTTTGGGAGGCCTCGCTGTTCGAGGACCACGGGTTCGGAAACATCAAGATCAGCGTCAAGCACAACGATCCGGTCGTGATGGTGGCGGCCTACCGCCTGCTCGCCGAGAAGCGCGACTACCCCCTGCACCTGGGCGTCACCGAGGCCGGCCCGGCGTTCCAG
>VERS01000582.1 GCA_018882545.1 Mycobacterium sp. | reverse complement strand
CTTCTACAACGACGATCCCGACGCGCTGGGCAAGTGGGCCAAGATGGGCATCCTGGCCGTCGAAATGGAATCCGCGGGCCTGTTCGCCAACGCCGCGGCGGCCGGTGTGGACGCCCTGGGCATCTTCACCGTCAGCGACAACATCCTCACCGATGCGCACACCACCCCGGAGGAGCGCCAGTCGGCGTTCACCAAGATGATCGAGATCGCCCTGGAGTTGGCGTGACCGGCGCCGAGCGCACCGATTCGGGAACCGGTCTGGCGCTGCACCCCAAACAGGCCGTGCCGGTGCTGCTGACGCTGTTCGTGTTCTCGCTGATCATGGACAACGGCTTCAAGCTGATGTCACCGTCGATCGCCTCGTCGCTGGGCCTGTCGGAGAACACCGTCAGCCTGCAGGCGACCCTGCCCGGCATCCTGATCGGCGTCGGCGCGGTGGTCTACGCGGCGCTGTCGGACTCGGTCAGCATCCGCCGGTTGATGATCTTCGCCGTCATCGTCATGTCGATCGGGTCGCTGATCGGCTTCGCCCTGCAGGGCTCCTTCGCCGGGGTTCTGATCGGTCGCATCATACAGACCGCCGGTCTGGCGGCCGCCGAGACGCTGTACGTCATCTGGGTCACCAAACACTTCCGGGGTGACGAACAGAAGAAGTACCTGGGCTACAGCACGGCGGCGTTCCAGTTGTCGCTGCTGCTCGGCGCGGTCGGCAGCGGATTCATCGCCACCTACGTCGGCTGGACGGCGTTCTTCCTGGTGAATCTTCTTGCGCTGCTGACGATTCCGTTCATCCTGAAGAACGTCCCGCCCGAGGACACCGGCCAGAGCAACCTGGATGTGTTCGGCCTGTTCCTGGTCGCGGTGATCGCCACCGGAATCGTGCTGTTCCTGCAGGACTTCAACTGGTGGTTCCTGCTGCCGGCCGTCGCGGCGATCGGCGTGTTCATTCGGCACATCTCAGTCAACCCGAAAGCGCTGATCACCAAGGATTTCTTCGCCAACCGGCGCTACACGCTGATGCTCGTCGTCGTCTTCGCGGTCTACTCGGTGCAACTGGGCTACCAGTTCGTCTTCCCGTTCATCATCAAAGGGGTGTACGGCTGGAAACTGTCGGATGTTTCCCTGCTATTGGTGCCGGGCTACACCGCGGCGGTGCTGGTCGGGGTGCTGACCGGCAAGATCGCCCAGCGGCTGAGTTCCAAGCAGGCCATCGTGATCGCCATGGTCATGATCGCGGTGGCGTTGCTGCTGCCGGCGTTCTTCGTCGGTGGCTGGGTCGGCACCTTCGTGATTTCGATGGTGCTGTTCGGATCCGGCTTCGCCTTGATGTACGCGCCACTGCTGTCCACCGCGATCCGCGACGTCCCGAAGGCCAAGGGCGGCATCGCGATCGGCTTCTACAACCTGATCATCAACATGGCGGTTCCGATCGGCATCGCCTACGCCGCCAAACTGCTCAACCTCAAACTGTCGCTGACGTCCTTCGCCGGTGAGTCGGCCGAGGAGGCCTCCTACGGTTCGGTGTTGCTGATCCTGGCGGCCATCACCGCTTTCGCTCTGCTGCTGTACCGGATCTTCATCCGGACACTCGACCGCGAGGATGCCCGGGCCGCCGGCACGCTGCCCGGGTAGTCGCACCGGGCCTATCGGGGGTCGCCGGACGGCACGAGATCCAGCAGCGCCCGACGGGCCGCCGGCAGCCGACGGCGCCGGTCGGACTCGCGGGCGGCGACGTCGGCGGCGGCGAGCACCAGCAACCGCGCGGTCTCCCGGGGCTGCGCGCAGCACTCGGCCAGATCCGCAGCCAGTACCGCCGCGGCCTGGCGGTTGCGCCTGTCGACCTCGGTGGCCACCGCCGGTTCGGTGCGGACCTCGAGCAGCACGGCGCGCACACCCGGGAGTGCCCGGCAGCCCTCGAGAAACGCCGAAAGGCGCTTGCCGGCCCGCGCGGGCCCGAGCGGCTCGGCCGCGGTGGCGGCGACGATCCGGCTGAACAGTGCGTCGTGGAAACGCCGGTGCAGCGCCACCATAAAGGCTGCCCGATCGGGAAAGTGGACGTAGAAGGTGCCCTTGGCGTGGCCGGCCGCTGCGGTGATGCGCGCCACCGACAGTCCGGCCAGGCCTTCTCGTTCGGCCAGCCCGATCGCCGCATCCAGCAGTTCATGGCGGGTCGGGTGGTCGGCGTCAGCCCGGCCGCCCGGCCCGCGGCGGCGGCGCTGGAGGCCCGGGGTGATGGGGTTGGACGCTCGCGCGGTCACGCGGTGTTCGCGGTGCGCAGCCGCGACAGGAAGGACCCGGTGCGGTCGAGGAACTCCTCGGGCCGCTCGATGAAGGGCTGGTGTCCGGCGCCGTCGAAGGTGACGATCTCGGCGTCGGTCAGGGCGGCCCGGGCCCGGCGGCCGTCGATGCGCCAGGGCAGGATCGGATCGCGGGTGCCCCAGGCCAGCAGGACCGGAC
>VERS01000581.1 GCA_018882545.1 Mycobacterium sp. | reverse complement strand
CACACTATTGAGTTCTCAAACAACACACCCGGCGTCTCCGCCGTGCGACCAACTCGCGGTTTTCGCCGCGTGCTCGTCGGTACGGACAGTGGAACGATCCGGTATCCGGAAACATTCACTGGAGATGCCGTCGCGCTCTGCGGGAACCGCGTCGCAACGACTTCCCCAAGTTACGTCAGGGGCGACCACGAGTCAAATCCCCTGGGCAACATGGAGGTTTGACCTACGTCACACCCACCGCCACCTGATATCGCCGCCGGCGTCCGCCAATACCCGCCTCACCACCGGTTCACGACGCATCGGCGCGGCGCACCCCCGCAATGTTCCGCTTACCTCGGCGCAGCACAAGCCACCGGCCGTGCAGGAAGTCCGACGACGTTGCCGCCCAGTCCTCGCTGTCGATGCGGACGTTGTTGACCGACACGCCGCCCTCGGCGATGGTGCGTCGCGCAGCACCTTTGCTGGCCGACAACCCGGTTGCCACCAGCAAATCGACGATGCCCTCGGGCCCGCCCGGCGCCAGGTCGGCCAGTGCGGTTTCGCGCAGGGCAGCGGCCAAGGTGGACTCGTCGAGCCGTTCCAGTTCGCCGCGACCGAACAGCGCTGCCGAGGCATGCTCGACTGCCGCGGTGGCTGCCGCACCGTGCACCAGAGTGGTCAACTCGCGGGCTAGTCGGCGTTGGGCGGCGCGCTCGTGCGGTCGGCTGGCCGTGGCCTGCTCAAGGTCGGCCAGCTCATCGGCGGTCAGGAAGGTGAACCAGCGCAGATACCGGACGACGTCGGCATCCGCGGTGTTGACGAAGTACTGGTACCAGGCGTACGGGCTCGTCATCTCCGCGTCGAGCCACAAGCTGCCGCCACCGGTTGACTTGCCGAATTTGGTGCCGTCGGCGGCGGTGACCAGCGGCACGGTCAGCGCGTGCACGGTCGCCCCGAGCTTCTGCCGGACCAGTCGGACCCCGGCGATGATGTTGCCCCACTGGTCGGAACCGCCGATCTGCAGCGAACACCCGTAACGCTGGTGCAACTCCACATAATCGTTGGCCTGCAGCAGCATGTAGCTGAACTCGGTGTAGGAGATGCCTTCACCGTCCAGCCGGCGGCGGATGGTGTCGCGATCGAGCATCACGTTGACCGAAAAATGCTTGCCCACGTCGCGGAGGAACTCGATGGCGCCGAGGGGCCTGGTCCAGGTCAGGTTGTCCTCCACCACGGCCCCGGTCGGCGAGCGGTCGAAGTCGACGAAGCGTTCGAGCTGCCCGCGAATGCGTTGCGACCACGCCGCAACGGTGTCGGTGGTGTTCAAGGTCCGCTCGCCGGAGTCACGGGGATCGCCGATCAGGCCGGTGGCTCCACCCGCCAGCACGATCGGTCGATGACCCGCGCGCTGGAACCGCCGCAAAGCCAACAGCGGCACCAGGTTTCCGGCGTGCAGACTGGGGGCGGTCGGGTCGAACCCGGCGTAGACGGTCAGCGGGGGCCGCGACGTCGCCGCCTGCAGCGCCTCGATGTCGGTCGACTGGGCGACCAACCCGCGCCAGGACAATTCGTCGATGATCGTGGTGCCCATGCGTTGATCTTCCCGCATCGGTCCTCAGACCCCGGTCAGGCCGAGGTCGCTGCTGAGGCAGTCGGCTGCTGCGAGGCCCGACAGGGCCACCATGGGGAGTCCGCCGCCGGGGTGGGCGCTGCCCGAGGCCAGGTAGAGCCCGGGTACGCCCCGGACCCGGTTCGGCGGTCGACGGAATGCAGCGAACCGGTCGTTGCTGGCCGCACCGTAGATGGCGCCGCGGCTGCCCGGGAATTCCGCGGCCAGTTGGGTCGGGGTGCGCCGCCACCGGAATGAGTCACCGGCGGCCCACAGTCCGGCCGCGTTAATCCGGTCCACCACCGCCGACTCCAGCGCCGCCCAGACCTGCGGCGGCCGCGGTCGGCCCACCGGTTCAGCGGGGGCATTGGCCATCACAAACACCGGCTCGGCGTCGGCCCAGCCGGACAGGCCGTGGCAGCGCTCCTGAGCGCACAGATAGACCGTCGGCGCGGCCGGCGGTCGGTCCCGATCGAAAATGTCGGCGAATTCAGCGTCGTAGTCGGCGGGGAACAACACCTCGTGTGGCATGCGATCGGCCCGTCGGGCGGCGCGCAGTAGCCCGGTCCAGCCCGACATCGACGGGGCCGCCGCGGCAGGCAGTTGTCGACCCGCGGCGGGCAGCGCCCCACCGCGCAGCCAGCCCACGTCGGCATTGACCACGACGGCCCGACCCCGCAGCTTTCGGCCACCGGCCACGGCCACCCCGACCGCCGCGGGTCCGTCGACCAGCAGGCGGTCCACCAGCGCGCCGCACTCGATTACCCCGCCTCGGGCCTCGATGGCCGCCACCAGCGCATCGACCAGTGCGTGGATGCCGCCCTGCACGCCGTAGCCACCCAGCGAGAGTTCGATGTTCGCAATGCAGTTC
>VERS01000580.1 GCA_018882545.1 Mycobacterium sp. | reverse complement strand
CGGTAACCCTCGATGTAGGTGCTGGTGTACGCCCGCCACAGCGGATCGGACAGGAACCTCAGCGCCTGCCGCGCCCGGGTGTCGCCGATCAGCAGCCAGCGCTGCAGATAGGCCACCACGTCGTCGACGTCGCGGCCCTCGTCGTGCAGCATCAGCGCGGCGTCCTGACGTACGCCGGCCAGCGCCGCCCTCGCCTCGGCCAGCGCTTCGGCCCGCTCGCCATCGAACCGCAGACCGAGGTCGGCGTAGATCTCCTGCGCCCAGGTGCCCCAGCCGGGACCCACCGCCGCGTGCAGCGCGAGATCGGCCAGACCCTCGGCCATCAGGCACTGTGGGGTGTTGACCAGGAAGATGGTGTGCTCCTGATGGCCGAGGCCGGACACCAACCCGGCCTCCTTGCGGCAGTGCTCGGTGTGATGGCCCGGGTAGGCCTCGTGGGCGATCAGCGCCGGGAGGTTGGACATCTGCTGTTTGAGGTCGGCGTTGACCGCCACTCGGGAGCGGTAGTCGCCCTCGTAGTAGTTGAATCCCGACCACGGTTTGTCGGTGACCACCTCATAGGTGACGGTCTCGCGGTCCGGTAGCGGGAAGGTGGTGCGCACCCGGTCGCGCAGCGCGCTGGAAAACGCATCGATGGCCTCCCGGAGTCGATCCGGCGGCAGCTCGTCGGCCCTGCGGTCGGCTTCCATCCGCTCGGCCAGGGGGCCCGTTCCGCCGAGGAGATCGTCGATGCGGATGTGCGCGGCACGGTAGCGATCCGGGTCCCCGCGGCTGATCCGAACGTCGAAGTAGTCCCCCACCTCCTCGACGAACCCGATGGTCTCCCCGGCGAACTTGCGCGCGGCGCAGCCCAATGCGCGCAGATGCGCGTCGATGAACTCCGCCCGCTGTTCGGTGAAGCCGGCTGAGCGCGGTACCTGCGCGAGTTCGGAGCGCAACCGCTCGGCCTGCACGGCCAGCGCCGCCGGGTCGGGCACCGACTCGTTCGCCACCTGCCGACGAAGCCGTTGGTCGCCGGTGAAGGAGTCGACGTAACCTTCCTCGATGCGATCGAACCGCAAGCCGAGCAACAGGTACTCGCGAACGAGGTGGTCGGGCTGCATACCGTTCACGCTAGCTGCAAGACTTGAGCCATGGCTCGGCTGACTGAACCAAGCCCCTATGTGGAGTTCGACCGGAGTGACTGGCGCGGTCTGCGCATGTCGACCCCGCTCAAGCTGACCGAGGAGGAACTTCTCGGCCTGCGGGGCCTCGGTGAGCAGATCGACCTGCTCGAAGTCGAAGAGGTGTACCTGCCGCTGGCCCGGTTGATCCATCTGCAAGTCGCCGCCCGCCAGGGTTTGTTCGCCGCCACCGATGAATTCCTCGGCGAGCCACGGCAGAATCCGGACCGGCCGGTTCCGTTCATTCTCGGGGTCGCCGGCAGTGTGGCGGTGGGCAAGTCGACGACCGCGCGGGTACTGCAGGCGCTGCTGTCCAGGTGGGACGGCCACCCGCGGGTCGACCTGGTCACCACCGACGGGTTTTTGTATCAGAACGCTGAATTGATGCGGCGAAATCTCATGCACCGCAAGGGTTTCCCGGAGAGCTACGACCGCCGCGCCCTGATGCGTTTCGTCACGTCGGTGAAGTCCGGCGCCGACCAGGTGTGCGCGCCGGTCTACTCGCATCTGATCTATGACATCGTCCCGGGCGCCGAGCACGTCGTCACCCACCCGGACATCCTGATCGTGGAGGGCCTCAACGTCTTGCAGACCGGGCCGCGTCTGATGGTCTCGGATCTGTTCGATTTCTCGGTTTACGTCGATGCCCGCGTCGAGGACATCGAGCGTTGGTACGTCGACCGTTTCCTGGCTATGCGGGCCGGAGCATTCGCCGATCCGGCGTCGCACTTTCATCACTACGCCGGGTTGTCCGACGAGCAGGCGATCGCGGCCGCCCGTGACATCTGGGCAACCATCAACCGGCCCAACCTGATCGAGAACATCCTGCCGACCCGGCCGCGGGCGACCGCGGTGCTGCGCAAGGACTCCGACCACGCCATCAAGCGGCTGCGGCTGCGCAAGATCTGAATCCCCGGCCCCCCTCCGCGCGAGCAGACGCAAACGTCCCCGAACATCCGGCGTGTCGGGGACTGCTACGTCTGCTCGCGAGAGGGGGCTCAGACCCCGAACCGGCGGTGCCGGCGGCTGAAGTCGCGCAGCGCGCGAAGGAAGTCGATCCGGCGAAAATCCGGCCAGTGCGCCTCGGTGAACCACATCTCCGAGTAGGCGCTCTGCCACAGTAGGAAGCCGGACAGCCGCTGCTCCCCCGAGGTCCGGATGACCAGGTCAGGATCGGGCTGTCCGTAGGTGTAGAGGTTCTCGGAGATTCCCTCGATGGTGACGGCCTCGATCATCTGGTCCGGTGTTGCGCCGTCGGCCACCTGCTTGCCCAACAGCGAACGGACGGCGTCGACG
>VERS01000579.1 GCA_018882545.1 Mycobacterium sp. | reverse complement strand
CCCCCGGACTCGCCGAGCAGGTCGACGAGATGACCGCGGCCGGGCTGCGGGTGCTGGCGGTCGCCGGACGTACCCTGACCGCCCGCCAAGCCGCCCGCGCCGTCGGCGATCCCGCCGCGATGGAACGGTTGTGCAGGACCGGCCTGACTCCGATCGGACTGCTCGGCCTGGCCGACACCCCCCGGGATGGCGCCGCCGCGCTGCTGGCCGAACTGGACAACCGCGGCATCGGTGTGCGGCTCATCACGGGTGACCATCCGGTTACCGCCGCGGTGATCGCCGAGGAACTCGGCCTCCCGGTGACCGCCGAGGAGGTGATCACCGGCCCGGACTGGGAGGCGCTGTCCAGTGATGAACGGGTCGCCGCGGTCACCGGGCGCCGGGTGTTCGCACGGATGTCCCCGGAGCACAAGATCGAGGTGGTGCAGACCCTGGAGCGCAGCGGCTTGGTCACCGCGATGGTCGGCGACGGTGCCAACGACGCGGCCGCGATCCGCGCCGCGAGCGTGGGTATCGGGGTGGCCGCGCCGGGCAGTGACCCGGCCCGCACCGCTGCGGACATCCTGATCCTCAACGGGCGAATCGAGGCGCTGCTCGACGCGCTCGACGAGGGCCGGCAGCTGTGGCGGCGGGTGCACTCGGCGGTGTCGGTGTTGCTGGGCGGAAACGCCGGCGAGGTCGCCTTCGCGCTGATCAGCACGGTGCTGACCGGGCGCTCGGTGCTCAATGCCCGGCAGATGCTGCTGGTGAACATGCTCACCGACGCGCTACCGGCGGCGGCCCTGGCGGTCAGCCGACAACAGCGGGATCTACCGCTGGACCGCGACGAGGCCGCGCTGGGGCGCACGATCGCCTTCCGGGGTGTGGCGACCACCACCGGTGCAACCCTGGCCTGGGTGCTGGGTCGGCTGACCGGACCGCGGCGGCGGGCGGCGACCATCGCGCTGGTCGGTCTGGTGTCCACCCAGCTGGCCCAGACGATCACGGACTCCCGCAGCCCGCTGGTGCTGGTGACCGCGGCGGGATCCTTCCTGGGCCTCGCCGCGGTAATCAGCACGCCGGGGCTCAGTCAGCTGTTCGGTTGCATCCCCCTGGACCCGTTGGGCTGGGGGCAGGCGTTCCTGGCCACCGCGGCGGCCGCTGCGGTGAGCATCGCCGCACCGGTGGTGTGGGACCGGCTCGGCGCGGCGAGTGCCTCAGTCCTCGACGACGATGACGCCGACGCCGACGAGCACGGCGTAGATCTCCCGGACGACCGGGGTCAGCAGGCGCGTCCCCAAGTCGACAAGAACGTCGGTTCCGGCGAAGCTGGTTTTGTCGGCCATAGGCCAAGGCAAGACCCCGCCGGTTAGCTCAACAAGTCGGACGAGTGAACAGGACACGAACATGTCGTTGACAGAGAGACTGATTGCCGCACAACGAGAAGCCCGCCGGGAGGTGGCGCAGGGCAGGGTGTACTCGGTGGAGTTGCCGATCGTGGGGCGGGTTCCGGTGCCGTCACCGCGTCAACTCGCCATCTACGCCGCGCTGGGCGGACTGGCCGCCGTCCAACTCATCGACTGGCCGGTCGCAGTGGCCATGGGGGTGGGCTCGGCGCTGATCTCCCGGCAGCTCGGCGACCTCGAGGCCCGCGAACGGGAACTGGCCGACACCATCGACTCGACGGCCGCCGCCGTGACACCCGCGGCCCCGGCGGCGCTGTCGGCCGCGACGAAAGCAGTCCCGCGCAAGGCCCAGGCCGAGAAGGTGCCGGCCAAGAAGGCCGCGGCTAAGAAGGCGCCCGCCAAGAAGGCCGCCGCGACGAACGCCGCCGCCACCAAGGCTCCTGCCAAAAAGTCTTCGGCGCCGAAAGCCGTCCCCAAGCAGCCGCCGCCGCGGTCGGGGTCCTGAGCCCGCGGCCGGCCCAGCGCGTGAGCAACTATCCTGTGCTGATGCGAGCAAAACACGTCGCGTTATCGTGCATGCTCCTCGCGGCCGCACTCGGCTGTTCCAGATCCGCCGACACCGCCCAGCCGGTGGTCGAGAACAGGGCCGCCCTGCAGTTCGCGACCCAGTTGCGGGACAAGGTGACCGTCGAGGCCATGACGGCACACCTGGCCAAGTTCCAGGAGCTCGCCGACGCCCACGGCGGTAACCGGGCGACCGGAACTCCCGGGTACGACGCGGCCGTGGACTACGTCGCAGAGACGCTGCGCGGCAAGGGGTTCGACGTCCAAACCCCCGAGTTCGAGGTGCGCGTCTTCAACCACGGCGACCCGGACCTCACCGTCGGCGGGATACCGGTCAAGGCCGGTGTGCTCAAATACAGCGCCGGCACGCCCGCGTACGGGGTCAGCGGGCCCCTGGTCGCCGCGCCGGCCGAGGAGACACCGGGGTGCGCACCGGCCGACTACCAGGGCCTGACCGTCAAGGGTGCCGTCGTCCTGGTCGACCGGGGCGGCTGCCATTTCTCCGAGAAGCAGACC
>VERS01000578.1 GCA_018882545.1 Mycobacterium sp. | reverse complement strand
GGGCAAACGACGTGGAGAGCTTCGACTTTCGGGGGCTGACGGTCGCCTACGAGCGCACCGGGCGCGGCGAGCCGGTGATCATGCTGCACAACGGCGGTTCGTCGCACGCCATCTGGGCCGACGTGGCGCGCCGGCTGTCCGGCGAGTACGAGATCTTCGCCCTGGACCTGCTCGGCTTCGGCGAGTCGGCCAAGCCGGGCGCGGGCTACACCCTGGACAACTACGTGGCGATGCTCGAGGAGTTCATCGGTGTCCTCGGTCTGGGCCGGGTGAGCCTGGTCGGTAACTGCATGGGATGCGCCATCTCGCTGGCCTTCGCCGACCGCCACCCCGACGCGGTGAAAGCTCTGGTGCTGTGCAACCCGCTGACGGAGTCGACGTTCCTGGGCGGTTGGCTGGGACCGCTGCTCTGGCTGCGCGAGCGGCTGCCCGCGGTCAATCGCGGGGTGTACCGGGTGCTCGGGAATCTCACGCTGCCAGGCGCTGTCGGCCCGGCCGCCACCCTGTTCCAGCTGGGCCCGCGCGGATGGACCCGCAAGGTGCACCGCAACTCCGAGGTCAGCGGCTGCTACTCGGCCACCGGCCAACTGGAGTCGCTGCTCGGGGTGCTCGACGACCTGGAGAACTACGCGGTGATCGACAATCTCGTTCCGCGGCAGGGATTTCCGCCGGTTTGCACCATCTGGGGCGCGAAGAACAAGATCGTCTCACCCAAGGCCGGCCGCCGACTCAACGCGACCCTGCACCCCGCTCGGCAGGAACTGCTGGGCGACTGCGGACATCTGCTGATGCTGGAGCGCCCCGACGAGGTGGCCGCCATCATCGACGGGTTCCTGCGGGAGAACGCGCCGGCGCGGGCCTGAGATGGCCGAGCTCTTCCCCGGCGACATCTTCAACCTCGCCGACATCGTGTTGCGGGTCGCCCGGGAGGATCCCGGGCGCGTCGCCGTCATCGACCTCGACGGCTGGGAGGGTTTGGGCAAACGGCGCTACGTGCGGCACAGCTACGCCGAACTGTCGGCCGACGTCGAGTCGGTGGCGGTGGGCCTGCGCGAGATGGGCATCGCCGAGGGGACCCGCGTGGTCTTCATGTCCCCGCCGAGCTACGAGACCTGCGTCATGGGTGTCGCGCTCACCCGGGTGGGGGCGTTCACCATCTGGATCGACCCTTCGGTCGGCTACCGCAACGTGGCCGAACGGCTCAGCCGGGTCAAGCCCGAGGCCTTCGTCGGCCCGGTCCTGGCCCACCTCGGCCGGATGACGTTCGGCTGGGGACCGCGCACCATGCGCAAGCTCATCGTCACCGCAAGCCCGATCGTGCCCGGCGGCCACAAGATCACCGGCCTGCCGCCGTTCCCGGGCGCCCGCTCGATCCGGTCGCTGCGCAAGTCCGCACCGGCACACCCGGCGCCGCCCGCCGTCGGACCGGATGATCCGGCAGCGGTGCTGTACACGACCGGCAGCACCGGGCCTGCCAAACCCTCGCTGTATCCGCACCGCAGTTTCTGTCAGGTGTTCCGCAACGCCCACCACAGCTGGGGGTTCGACGAAAACCCCGGCGTGCCGGTCGATCTGGCCGTGTTTCCGGCGTTCCTGTTCATCCCGATCAGCGCCGGGGGCACGGTGGTGGTGCCGCCGATCGACTTCGCCCGGCAGGGCCCGGCCCAGGTGAACTCCGCGGCGCTGATCGGAGTGATCAACGACTGCAAGGTCACGTCGTTTTTCGCCGCACCGATCCTGATCGAGAACCTGGCCCGAGAAGCGTTGGCCCGCAACCTGACCATGCCGTCGTTGCAGCGGGTGATCGGAGCCGGGGCGCCGATCACCGGACCGGTGGAGGAAATGCTGGCCGCGGTCACCGGCCCGGATGCCGAACTGGCCGCCAACTACGGCGCCACCGAGGCGATGCCGTCGACCGAGCTGAGCAGCCGGGAGCACCTCGACGGGCTGTGGGCCAAGACCGAGCGGGGCGCCGGTGTCTGCGTGGGGCATCCGCTGCCCGGTGTGCAGCTGCGGATCATCGGCATCGTCGACGGGCCGATCGACTCGGTGGACCAGACGACGCAACCGGGTCCCGGTGAGGTCGGCGAGATCCTGGTGCGCGGCGCCCACGTCAGCCCCGAGTACTACCTGGACCCGGAGAGCACAGCCAAGAACAAGGTGCCCGACCCCACCGGCACCTGGCACCGCTTCGGCGACGTCGGATACCTCGACGCCGAAGGCCGGCTGTGGGTGTGCGGCCGGGTCTCGCAGCGGGTGCGGGCGGCCGGCGGGTATGTGTTCCCGCTGCAGGTCGAACCGCTCTTCGACGCCCACCCCAAGGTGCGCCGGTCCGGGCTGGTGGGGGTACCGGGGCCGGCCGGGGAGCTGCCCGTCCTGTGCGTCGAGCCGGCGCCCGGGGTGGGCAGACGTGAGCAGGCCCGGCTGCGCGAGGAGCTGCTGGCGCTGGCCGCCTCCTCGGAGGCGACCAGGAC
>VERS01000020.1 GCA_018882545.1 Mycobacterium sp. | reverse complement strand
AGCCGAGAGAGTACATGCCCAGGGCGCCGGTTCCTGCCCACAGGCCGAGAAAAACCCGCTCGGCCTGACCCTGGACCCAGCCCAGAGCGTTGTAGTAAGTCATGTGTCGGTAGGTCGACCAGAAGCCGGCGATGCCAGGGCCGCTGTGGCCTGGTGACTCGTCCCCCGGCGAACCTAACCTCCTGGCCTGAACAATAACCAACGCTGCGAAGATCAGCTCTGAGAACGCCAGGGCAAGGCTGGCACCGAAAACCGACCGGCTCAGAAAGACGACCGGTAGCCCAACGGCTGCACCCGACACTGAACTTATGGTGCGGGATAGCGACACTTGTGCCCACAGCCCTGCTCTTTGCAGTTGCGCCACCGGTTGAACCGCCAATGCCTGAGCCGGCGGGATCAGAATCAACGGACAGAGAAGGAGGATGCCATCCAGGGTCGGACCGGTGAAGGCGAGGCTGGCTACGAGCCACACGGCGGCGATCATGATCGCGCACCCCGTCCCCCCGGCGAGGATGGCGTAACGATGGAGGTAGCGACGACCCGTCGGAGAGCCGATGTGGATCACCGCGAGATGCCGGATCGGCAGATCCGTGACCGAAGCGATGAGAGTAACCGCCAACGCCGCCCAGTTATACAGCCCAAGCGACTGCGGATCGGTGACGGCGGCGGCGGCAACCGTCGCGAGGGCGACCACCCCGCGGGGCAAAATACGCTCGTATACCGCCCAAAAACGTCTCAGCATAGTGTCGTCCTTCTCAGCGTTTGGGGCGTGCACGCTCAGCCGAGGCGGATGTTTCGTGCCTTATCGGCGAACCGGAGTTTGACCGATTGCCGCCGATTCAGTCCGGCGACCCCAACCAGCGGAACTGGTCCGCAAGCCAAGACTGAGGCCGACCAGAGCTGAGCAGTCTCGCATAATACAGACGGGGGATCGGACGGAATTTAGCCAACAGTTCCCGCAGCCCCGCGTCAATCTGCCCGGCTAAGTGATCCGGGTCGCCGCAGTGAGGGTCGAGTGACGCCGCCCGCACGGTGGCGTTGAATAAGCGACAGTACGAGTCTCCTAGTTCCACCGTGTTCCGGATCGTCAATAGATAATCGGCCTTGCGCGTCGCTTGTTGGCGACTCTTCCGATATGCGACCACAGGCAGACCGATCCGAATTGCCCGAGCGCCCGATGCCGCGACGCGGAGGTTCTGTTCGTAGTCCTGGCCGTAGCGCAGGGGCCGGTAACCACCCGCCCTCTCAAGAGCTTCCCGCCGCGCCAGCAACGTTGAATGCCAAGCCGGGGAGTGGATAAGAAGTGCGGCCGTAAACTCCTCAGGTAGAAGTCCTAGCGGGAGACTGGGGCGTATCCAACCGGGTGCATAGTCCCTGATCCGGTCAGAGTCCGCTCCGCCGAAACACACAACAGATCCAAACACGACGTCGGCCCTGGCAAACGCCCGCATCTGGGCGGTGAAACGCCAGGGGAACGCGATGTCGTCGGCGTCCATCGCGGCGACATATTCACTGTCCGACTCGGCCAATAGACGTTTCCGGACGTATCCGCTGCCCCGATTCACGTCATCGGCGACGATCCTCAATCGGTGGTCTCTCACCGTCTGCAAAACCTCGATGGTTCGGTCGGTGCTCGCGTCGTCACCCACGAAAAGCTCGCTGTCCTGGGGCATCGCCCGCAAGGTAGACCGGACAGCCGCGAGGATAGTCGCCTCAGCGTTGTACGCCGGCATGATCACCGTCAGTCGAGGCACGCGGTATCCTCAAGAATCGCCGCTGCGCGACGGCTCACTGCGGGTTGGAGGGTCACCGCGTACCAACTCCGCGGTAGACCCATTCAGCATCACGCCATACCCGTTTGTCGAGACAATTTCGACCGTCCACGATCCGCCGATCCCGGACGACATCGGCCAGATCCGTCGGTCGCAGGGACCCGAACTCCTCCCATTCGGTCAGGACCAGAGTGAGATTGGCACTTGCGCACGCTTCACGAACGCTTGCCGCGTAGTGAAGAGTCGGGAACAGCTGTCGGGCGTTTTCGCAGGCTTTGGGGTCGTACACGCTGACCGATGCGCCTTGCAACTGCATCTGCCCAGCGATATTCAAAGCCGGGGAGTCCCGAATGTCATCGGAGTTCGGTTTGAACGCCGCGCCCAGCACCGCGACCTTCGCGCCGATCAGGGACCCTCCCACCAACTCGCGGGCCACCTCGACAGTCATCGCCCGGCGCCGCATGTTGATGCTGTCGACCTCGCGAAGCAGTGTGAGCGCTTGATCGGCGCCTAACTCCCCCGCGCGGGCCATCAGGGCCCGGATGTCCTTCGGCAGGCACCCGCCGCCGAATCCTATTCCGGCGTTGAGGAATTTCCGGCCGATCCGGTCGTCGTGGCCGATCGCGTCTGCGAGTTCGGTGACGTCCGCGCCGGTTGCCTCACAGATCTCCGACATCGCGTTGATGAAAGAGATCTTGGTGGCAAGGAACGCGTTAGCGGCGCCCTTGGCGAGTTCTGCGGTTTCGCGGTTGGTGAC
Organism: Mycobacterium sp.; assembly: GCA_018882545.1. GTDB lineage: Bacteria > Actinomycetota > Actinomycetes > Mycobacteriales > Mycobacteriaceae > Mycobacterium. Next base: position 8,337 of record VERS01000020.1, on the reverse strand, counting down.
CAGAAACGGAGCACCGTCTTCAATCATGTCCCGGTAGACCAGGCGCGCGACCTGTTCGGCCCGCCCCGGGTTGGTCGTATCGATCCCGAGCACGATGCGATCCGGGTGCAGAGTGTCCTGTACCGCAAAGCCTTCGCGCAGGAACTCAGGATTCCAGGCGAGTTCGACGGCGTCACCCGCCGGAGCCAGAACGCGGGCCAGTTCCGCCAACCGGGCGGCGGTCCCGACCGGGACCGTTGACTTCCCGAAAATCACCGACGGCTTCTGCAGGAGGGGAGCCAGTTCGGTGATCACGGCCTCAACATAGGTCAAATCCGCAGCGAACTCACCCTGCTTCTGCGGGGTCGCGACGGCGATGAAGTGGACATCGGCGAACTCGGCAGCCTCGCGGTAGGACGCGGTGAAATGGAGATTCCCCGACCTCACCGCCTGCTTGAGCACCTCGTCTAGCTCCGGTTCGAAAAACGGCGGCTCTCCGGCGGCAAGTTTCTCAAGTTTCGTAGCGTCTATGTCGACGCCGAGGACCTGGTGCCCGAGAGTGGCCATGCACGCTGCGTGCGTGGCACCCAGATAGCCCGTGCCGAAGACAGCGATGCAGCATCCCACTACGACCGTCCCCTCACAATCAACCCTAGACACAAGATCTTCCGTGGCCGTGATACTAGGACCCGAATCTATCGCGTCAGCATCGGGGCGGTTTCACCGCTAACGGCGGGAACAGTGCCGCGCCGCTCTTCGGCCCAGGCCAGCTGGAGGGCCAGTCCGTCCCGCAACCCTATCCGGGGCTGCCAGCCCAGCTCGGACCGAATCGCGGCGGTATCGCCGCCGGTCCGGCGCATATCACCGGCCACCGCGTCCTGGCGCAGCACCGGGAGTTTCCGCCCGACAAGTCCTTCCAGGATGCCGAGCACATCGTTCACCGATGAAGGCGAGCCGCCGGCCACATTCAAGACCGATCCCGCGCTCACCTCTCGGGTCGCGGCAAGGATGGTGGCCTCGACGACGTCGTCGACGAAGGTGAAATCCCGCACCTGCTCGCCGGAACCGAACACCACGATCTCCTGCCCGGTCAGGGCGGCCTCCGTGAAACGCGCAAACGCCATATCCGGACGTTGCCCCGGACCGTAGACCGTGAAGTAGCGCAGGCATACCGAAGGGACACCGAAGTTCGTGGCGTACAGCGCGCAGAGGTGCTCGGCGGCGAGTTTCGTCACGCCGTAGGGGCTGACCGGTTGGGGCCGGTATCTCTCAATGGTCGGAAAGCGTTCGGCGTCCCCGTAAACCGAGGACGAGGACGCAAAGACAAGCCGACGAAGGCCTGCCTTGCCGCGAGTGGCTTCGAGCAGTTTTTGTGTCGCAGAGATGTTGCAGCGCGTATATGTCAAGAAATCAGTTCCCCACGAGGCCCGGATCCCGGGTTGGCCGGCGAGGTGAAACACGACATCCACCCCGTCGATCAGCTCATCGAGGTCCGCGGTGTTGAGATCCGCCTCGACCACGCTGGCTCCGGCATCGGCTACGGCATCGGCGCGGGCTCTCTTCATCGCCACGTCGTAGTAATCGGTGAAGGAGTCGACCCCGACGACGCGATGGCCCTCGCCGGTGAGCCGCAAAGCCAGGTGCGAACCGATGAAGCCCGCGGCACCTGTCACCAATGCGCGCACGACACCTCCCGGCTCACGATCCGAGCCTCTTCGCCAGGCTACCCAGGCCAGGCTACCCAGGCAGACCCGTTACCGGTGCGACGCTACCAGTGCTTGTACGATTTCTAACCGTTCGGGTACAGACTCAAACCCACGAGTGACGTAACGGCAACACCCCTACCGAAGCAGCGAGTAGCGACCCCCGAAAGGCCGCGGACGATCATGATGAAGCGGATCAGCAAAGGCCTGTTGGCGATCGTGGTACCCGCCTACTGGCAGACGCTGTCCCGGGGTGTCGTACCCGGGGTCGAGCACGGCGCGGCGTTCACCGGCCTCGAATTCGGCACCGTGCTCGATGTGGGGGCGAACAAGGGCCAATTCGCGGCCTTCGCGCGGCACCGTTGGCCGGGCGCACGGGTGATCTGTTTCGAGCCGCTACCGGGCCCCCGAGCGCGACTGGCCAAAGTGCTGCGGGGCTCAGCCGAAGTGCATCCCGTCGCGCTCGGCGAGACCGAACGGCAGGCCGAGATGCACCTCGCATCCCGGGAGGACAGTTCATCACTGCTGCCACTGGGGGAGGCCCAGAAGCGGTACTTCGACATGGACGAGGAGCGTGTGGTCTCAGTCCCGGTCCGGCGCCTCGACACCGTGGTCCGGGCTGATGAACTCCTACGGCCGGTACTGCTCAAGATCGATGTGCAGGGGTTCGAATTCGAGACCTTGCAGGGGGGGTCGGGGCTGTTGGAGTTCGTTGATGCCGTCTACGTCGAATGCTCGTTCGTGGAACTCTACGTCGGCCAGAAACTGGCCGCGGACGTCGCCGACTACCTGCGGGATTACGGTCTCACTGAGACCGGCCGTTTCAACATCTGCCGCAAAGGACCTCAAGACGTGCAAGCCGACCTGCTGTTTCAGCGTGCGGCTCGATGACCGGAGCGCAAGGCCGCCCGACGCCCGCAATCAACGGCGTGCGAGTGCTGGTCACAGGCGGGTCCGGGTTCATCGGACGCTCGGTGTGCCGCCACCTGGCTGACGCCGGCGCCGACGTCCTGAATTTCGACGTGAAGCCCTGGCCGGGGCCAGATATCGGACCTCGCACCGTCATCGGCGACATCGAGGACGCCAACGCTATGTCGGATGCTTGCCGCACCCACGATCCCACCATCTTCATCCACCTGGCGGCCTTCGCTTCGGTCACCGCCACGTCCCGCGACGACTTCTCCAGCATCTGGAACGGAACCCGGGTTGCCGCCGAGGCTTTCGCCGACGCCTCCCGCCCCCGGCGCCTCGTCAACATCTCAACACAGTTGGTGATCCGTCCGGGTATTCAGCCCGAGCACCTTCGTGACTACGACCCGTACACGCCCTACGGTGCCGCCAAAGCCGAGGCGGAGATCTTCCTCCACGAACACCCGCGCCCCTACGAAGTGGCTCACGTACGGCCCACCAACATCTGGGGACAACACCACCCCTCCTATGCGACCTCGGTCATGCGCTACATCCAGAAGGGCTGGTACCTGCACCCGGTGGCCGGAAAACCAGTCATGCGGACATACGGCTATGTCGACAACTGCGCCAAGCAGATCATCAGTGTGGCGTTCTCGGAACGCTTGTCCGACAACGACATTCTCTACGGCGGCGATCAGACCATGGACTCCGCTGATTTTCTCGACGCCTTGTCGATGGAGTTACGCGGTGCGCCGGTACGTCGCCTGCCGGTAGGGCTGCTGAGACGGGCGGGTGCGGCCGGGTCATTCCTGCAACGACTCGGCCTACCCGCACCCCTGGACCGGGAACGGGTGATGCGGATGTCGACGGACTACGTCGTCCCCCTGGATCCCACTCAAGAGGTGATGGCGTTTCCTGTCACACCGTTCGATCTCGGCATGCGACGCACGGCGGACTGGTACCGAGCGGGAGCCACCCCCGACTGGAACCCTTCGTCCTGATGAGCGGTCGAGACCCGGTAGGCGGGGCTCGACCACCCGTTCTCGCGATCGGCCCGTTTCCCCCCTTCGTCGGAGGTGCGGCCAAGAACACCGCAATCATCTGCGACGCGTTCGAAAGCCGCGGCGCCTGTGTGCGCCGCCTGCCTACCAACACGACGCGGGTCAGGGCTGAGCACGTCCTCTCACCGGCGATCTACAGCGATCGGATTCTCGGTTTCCTCGGCAACCTGCGCCAGATCGTCTCAGCCAGGGACAGGGACGCCGGGGCAACCGTGTATCTGGTCGCCGACGGTGGTCTTGGTGTGGCGTTCTCGGCCGCCTACGCACGCGCCGGAGCCCGCCTGTTTCCGCGTCTGGTCGTTCACCATCGCAGTTACAACCACGTGCGCCGCAGATCTGCGCTCATGGCTCAACTGATGCGCACGAGCCCGGACAAGACACTGCACGTGTTCCTCGATCCGGTGATGGAAGAACAGTTCAAGCGGGTGTATTCCGCCGAGGTCAGGTCGATGTATGTGCCGAACGCCGCGACATGCGATCTCGAACCGCCGTCGAGCGGTACGGAACTTCCACGGGGGCGAGGGGCTACGGTCGGATTCCTCAGCAACCTCGTCGAGGACAAGGGATTCGACGTGGTCGCCGAGGCCCTCCCGAAGTTGGCGGACCGTCTCGGACCCGGGAGCCGGTTCCTGATCGCAGGCCGCCCGGTCGGGGACCAGAATGCGGCCCGCCTCGAGGAGCTGCAGCGAACCCTTGGGGCACGCCTGGAGTACTTCGGCGAAGTCTCGGGGCAGGCCAAGACTGACTTCTTCCGATCCTGCGACGTCTTCGTCTTCCCGACCAGGTTCAGCCAGGAGGCCCAGCCCAACGTCCTCTACGAAGCGCTGGCCGGCGGGGCGGCGATCGTCTCGACCCGATGGGCGGGTGTTCCGTGGGTTCTTGGCGACACCGTCAGCCGACTGATCGAGCCCGGACCGGACCGGGCTGGTGACCTCGTCGAAGCGGTAGCCGAGTTGGTGGCGTCGGATGAGTTTCCGGATGCACGTCGCCGGCAGATGGCGGCCTTCACGGCTAAGAAGTCCGATGCCGACGTCCGCTACAACCAGCTGCTCAACTACGTGGTCGAGGGCCTCGTTTAGCTGGAGCGGTCGCCGATGTGGTTTGCTTGCCGCTATGTCAGATCGGCACTCGGCGCCTGATCACACCCGCCTGAGGATCGTCGTCCACGACTTCTCCGGCCATCCCGGTCAAATCCAATTGAGCCGGGAACTTGCCCGTCGCGGCCACCGGGTGCAGCACCAGTACTGCGCGTCGTTCACCACCGGCCAGGGGGCCACCACCCGCCGGGAGACCGACCCGCCGACCTTCTCAATCCGGGGTATCTCGCTAGGCAGCGACTTCGCCCGGTACGCGCCACTGCGCCGGCTCATCCAGGAGGTCCGGTACGGCTGGTCGGCCATTCGCGCGATGTTGTCGGAGCGGCCGGACGTCGCGGTGCTCTCCAACCTGCCGATGATCCCCCTGGCGATGGCGTCATGGGCGCTCACCTCCCGCGGGGTGCCCTACGTCTTCTGGTGGCAGGACGTCTACAGCGACGCGATCGGAACCGTCGCGCGGCGGCGTCTGGGCCGCGCGGGGGAGCCGGTGGCATGGCTGGCGGACCGGATCGAACGCGGATGCGCACGCAGGTCAGCGGCCATCGTGCCGATTACCGACGCCTTCGTTGACCAGCTCAAAGCGTGGAGGATCTCCCCGGACAAGGCGACGGTCATCCCGAACTGGGGCGCACTCGACGAGGTCGGTCCCCGGCCGCGGACCAATCCCTGGGCGGCAGCCCAGGGTCTCGACAACGTCAGAGTCGTCATGTACGCCGGCACCCTGGGGTTGAAGCACGACCCCTCGGTACTCGCCGATCTCGCCCGCCGCGCACCCGAGGACTGCCGGGTGGTCGTGGTCTCCCAGGGTTTGGGCCGTCAGTGGCTCGAAGAGCACTGCGGAGACAACCCGAAGCTGATGCTGATGGACTTCCAGCCCTACGAACAACTCCCGGACATGCTCGGCTCCGCCGACGTCCTGGTCGCCGTCCTGGAAAAGGATGCCAGCCGGTACTCGGTGCCCTCCAAGGTCCTGAACTACCTGTGCGCCGGTCGACCCGTCCTGGCCCTGCTTCCCGCCGAAAACGCCGTCGCCGAGATCATCGAGTCAGCCGGGGCGGGAATCGTCATCCCGCCCGGCGACGGCGCGAAGGCCTCCGAGGCACTGGGCCGGCTGCTCTCCGACGGTGATCTGCGAGCCGCGATGGCCGCCAACGCCCGGGACTACGCAACCCGGGTGTTCGATGTGACCAGCATCGGTGACAGCTTCGAAAACGTCGTCCGGGAAGCCGCCGCGGGTCACACCAGGGATAAGCTCACCCCTGCAACGCGATGACGGAGGAATCCATGGGCAAGACTGACGTGCTGGTCGCCGGGGCCGGAGGCTTCATCGGTGGGCACCTGGCGCGCGCGCTGACCGAGCAGGGCGCGAGCGTTCGGGGCGTGGACATCAAACCGCTCGAGGAATGGCACCAGATCCCAGCCGGTGTCGAGGCCCTCCAGTTGGATTTGTCGAAGCTACCCGACTGCATCCAGGCCACCGCCGGGGTGAACACGGTCTACATGCTGGCCGCCGATATGGGCGGTATGGGCTTCATCGAAACCCACAAGGCGGACTGCATGCTTTCGGTGCTGACCAGCACACACATGCTCATCGCGGCACGCGACGCCGGGGTGGACCGCTACTTTTATTCCAGTTCGGCCTGCGTGTACGCGGCCGACAAGCAGGTCGACGCCGACGTGACCGCTCTGAAGGAGAGCGACGCCTACCCGGCGATGCCCGAGGACGGCTACGGGTGGGAGAAGCTGTTCAGCGAGCGGATGTGTCGGCACTTCCACGAAGACTTCGGTTTGCAGACCCGCGTCGCCCGCTACCACAACGTCTACGGGCCGGTGGGAACATTCGACGGCGGCCGGGAGAAGGCGCCCGCGGCGCTGAGCCGCAAGATCGCCGAAGCCGTGCTGAGCGGCAACCACGAGATCGAGATCTGGGGTGACGGGGAGCAGACCCGCAGTTTCATGTACATCGATGACTGCGTGGAGGGCACCCTGCGGATCACCGGCGGAGACAGCGGCGAACCGGTCAACCTGGGCAGTTCGGAGTTGGTCAGCATCAATCAGATGGTGGACATCCTCGAAGACATCGCCGGGGTGACCGTCAAACGCAACTACAAACTCGACGCCCCACTGGGGGTCCGCGGCCGCAACAGCGACAACACCATGATCAACGAGATCTACGGCTGGGAGCCGTCCACCCGGTTGGCCGACGGCCTGGAGCAGACCTACCGCTGGATCTACGGGCAGCTGACCAGCTAAGAACGCTCGGGTCGATAACGCTGCGCGAGTCGCCCCGTTGGTGGATCATTGAAGCGGCTCAGCTGCATCCCGGAGGGACGAAACCCGGAACTTTCTTACGGGATTGTGTTATTTACCTGAGACGGGCACAATTATCGGGGGCCGCTTCGGCCGGCAGGGCAGGGACGTTGAGAAGGAAATCGTGACAGCGATCAATGACCGCCGGGAACTGGCACCGGTCGCTGACCAGGCCAGCGGGGGTTCCGGGGCAGATCCTGACCGCGCGTCAACCTGGCAGACCCGATACGGGCGACGGCTGCTGTTCAGCGACACCGTAGCGATCGTGTTCGCCGTCGTCCTGGCGCAACTGCTACGTTTCGGTTCCCCGGGAGAAGCTCAGCGCAGCTACCTGTCAGGCACCGGGCAGAGTTATCTGATGGTCTCGGCCGGTCTTGCCCTCGGGTGGATCGCGGCCCTGTCGATCAATCAGTCCCGTTCACCGCGCATCGTCAGTTCCGGGGCCGAGGAGTACCGGCGGGTGGTGGTGGGCACCCTGTCCGTCTTCGGCGCCCTGGCCATCATCGCGATGCTGTTCCGACTTCAGTTCGCCCGCGGATACCTGCTGATCGCCCTACCCGCCGGCCTGGGACTGCTCCTGCTGAGCCGTTGGATGGCCCGACGGGTGCTGACCAAGGCCCGGCTGGAGAGCGGCAAATGCATCACCCGGGTGCTGGCCGTAGGCAGCGCAACCGCGGTCCGGGACCTCGCCGAATCACTGGCCCGCGAGCCGTGGTCAGGAATGCGGGTGGTCGGGGCTTGTATCACCGGCGCCACCGGACCAGCCCAGTTGGACGTCCAGGGCACCGACACGGTCCCGGTGTTCGGTGACGAGTCCACGGTCATCGGCGCCTTGACCGCCACCGGCAGCCGGGCTGTGGCGGTCACTGCCACCGAACAACTCGACGGGCGGGGGATGCGGGATCTGTCCTGGGAGTTGGAGAAACTCGACGTCGATCTGCTCGTTTCACCCGGTGTGATCGACGTCGCCGGCCCCCGACTGCAGATGCGTGCCGTCGCCGGCTTGCCACTGATCTACCTGGAGAAACCCCAGTACCACGGCGCGAAGCGCTTTGAGAAGCGCCTGTTCGACGTGGTTTTCTCCGGCACTGCGCTACTGTGCGGGCTGCCCTTCCTGATCCTCATCGCCCTGGCGATCAAGCTCACCAGCAAGGGCACCGTGTTCTACCGCCAGCAGCGGATCGGCCTGAACGGCAAACCCTTTGAGATGATCAAGTTCCGCACCATGGTCAGCGGCGCCGATTCGATGGTGGACGGCCTTGCTCACCTCAACGAGAG
>VERS01000577.1 GCA_018882545.1 Mycobacterium sp. | reverse complement strand
GTGCTGTACGACGCGCTGGACATCGACTCACTACGGGGCCCCGCCGCCGCCCGGGCCCGGGCCCGGCTGGCCGTCGGCTCGGCGTTGTTCGGACTGCTGCGAGCCGACGATCCGATCCCGGCCTACCGGCTGTCAGCCGGCTCCAAACTGCCCGGCCGGCCTGGTCTGCCGGCTCGCTGGCGCCCGGTGCTGGAACCGGTGCTGGCCGCGGTCTGCGCCGGTGAACTGGTGGTGGACCTTCGGTCGGGGGCCTATGTGGGGCTCGGTCGACTCGACGGGGCGGTGGCCGTCGATGTCGTCGCTGAACACCCCGACGGGCACCGCAGCACGGTCAGCCATTTCAACAAGGCGCACAAGGGTCGGCTGGCCCGGGCGCTGGCCTCGGCGACCGGCGACCCCGGCGACGCCGCGGCGGTGGCGACCATCGCTCGCCGGGCGGGGATGCGGGTGGAGCGGGACGACCATCAACTGACCGTCGTGGTGAGCGCGTGATGGGAAGATGGTCGGGGTGAGCACGCTGTGGCAGTCCACCGACGCCGGTCGCGGCGAGGAGTACGACGCCCGCTGGCTGCCGCTGCTGGCGGCTGGGCAGAACATCCACGGGGAGGCTGACCTTGTCGAGGCGCTGCTGGCCGGAACGGGCGGGCGGACGGTTCTCGACGCCGGTTGCGGCACCGGCCGGGTGGCTATCGAGTTGGCGCGCCGGGGTTTCCGGGTCACCGGGGTCGACGCCGATCCGGCGATGCTGGCCGTCGCCCGCGCAAAGGCCCCGGAGTTGGTCTGGGTCGACGGTGATCTGGCTGCGGAACTGCCGGCCGAACGGGTCGACCTGGCGCTGCTGGCCGGCAACGTGATGATCTTTCTGCAGCCCGCGACCGAGGGCCGGGTACTGGCCAACCTCGCCTCTCGTCTGGCACCGGGCGGCCTGCTGGTGGCGGGGTTCGCCGTCCAGCCTGACCGGCTGCCGCTGGAGCGCTACGACGAACTGGCCGACGCCGCCGGCCTGGCGGCGGTCGCCCGCTGGTCGACCTGGGACCGGCAGCCCTTCGGTGGCGGCGACTACGCGGTGTCGGTGCACCGCGCTCCCCGCAATTGCGCGCCATGAAGCCGTCCAACGTCCCTGACCAGTACTACGCCGTCACCGCCCGGCTGGCGGCCCGGGGTCATCAGCGGACCGCCATGCGGATGGTCGCCGGGTGCATCATCATGCTGACCCTCCCCCCGATGCTGGCGCTGACCAATCCGGCGTCCACCCGGGTCCCGGTCGGTCGCCCGGCGCTGGCCGTCATCGCGCTGACCTGCGCCGGTATGGCCGCACTGTGGCTGCGGCACCGGTGGCCGACCCGGGAGCAGTCCATCGCCGTCGTCATCGCCGGGTCGGTGGCGTTGGCGACGGGCTGCACCTTGGCCAGCGACCCGTTGGCCGGGTTGCTGATATCCACCGCCTTCCCCTTCGTCGTGGGTTACGCGGTGCTCTTCCACGGCAGCCGGCTGCAGATGTTCACCGGCGGGATCGCCGCACTGACGGTGCTGTGGCTGGGATTCCGCATCGCACAGGCAGACGTGGCGACGGCGGTGGCGGTGACGATCCCGGTCGTGATGGTCAACGTCGTCACCGTCTATGCCTGCCGAACCATCGACGAGATCGCCGCTGACCGCGATCGCACCGACGTCGAACCCCTCACCGGGCTGCTGACCCGGCAATCCTTCGACGAGGCGGCTGGCACGCTGCTCGGCGCCCGGAGCCGCGGCGACGACCGCTACCTGGTCCTGGTCGTCGCCACCATCGACAGCTTCCCCGCGCTGGTCAGTGTCAGAGGCGACCGCGGCGCGGACAGCGCCCGGGTGGCCGTCGGCCAGGCGCTGCGCGAAACCGTCCGCCACGACGCGGTAGTCGGTCACGTCGGCGAGGCCGACTTCCTGGTCGCCGACAGCTTCACCGCTCCCGATCCCACCCCGCTGGCCGAGCGGATCCGCGGTGCGGTGGCAGCCCTCCCGGGTGGCCTGACCGCCAGCATCGGGGACGTGAGCACACCGCTGGGCCCGCTGGCCGGCTGCCCGCCGCACGAGGTCCTCACCGAGGGCATCGCCCTGGCGACCGCTGCGATGCACCGCGCCCGTCGCCGCGGAGGCAACACCGTGGAGTATGTGGTTGCAACCGATTTGGGCTCCAGCGAGTCCGACCACGAATGACCCCGGGGCCGGTACCCTCACAGTGATGAGCGCCGGCGATCACCACCACCCCGCCCGTGAACTTCCGCCCGGCATGGCCGAGCAACTCGACTTGGCCTACTCGGGCATGGTGTCCTTCGGCCAGCGGCCGTTCCTCACCGAACCCGAACAACTCGATGCCTGGCAACCCGACGTCGCGATCGTCGGCGCCCCGTTCGACATCGCCGTCACCAACCGGCCGGGCGCCCGGTTCGGGCCGCGCGCGATCCGGGCCACCGCCTACGAGCCCGGCACCTACCACATGGACC
>VERS01000019.1 GCA_018882545.1 Mycobacterium sp. | reverse complement strand
GTCCTGCAGCTGCGGCAGCCGGCGGGCCAGCCGTTCGAGCAGCACCGGCGGCACCGGCGCCCCGCCCAGCGGGAAGGACCGCAGACTGGACAGGTCGTAGCTCTCGAAATCGGGGTGTTCCAGCAGCCGGGCTGCCATGGTCGGCACCGCGCCCCAGCGCTGGATGCGTTCGGACTCGATGAGCGTCAGTACTTGGCCGGGGTCGAAGCGGCCGGTGTTGAACACGATCCGCCCGCCGGTGATGGTCTGGGTGATCAGCGTGGCGAAGGCGCCGATGTGGAACAGCGGGGTGGAGATCAGGGTCACCGGCTGGGGACCGGAGATCAGGTGCGGCAACTGGCGGGCGCGAGACAGCACGTTCTGCTGGTTGGCGACCACCGAGCGGAAGGGCAGTTCGACAGCCTTGGGCATGCCCGTGCTGCCCGAGGTGAACAGGACCACCGCGGGGCTCTCTTCGTCGCCGGGGCCGGGAATCTCCATCGCTGCATCCACGGAATCGCCATAGCAGCAACGGAACTCGGTGATGTCGATGGCCGGCCGGCCCACCAGTCCGGGGGCGTCGGTGATGATCGCCCGCGGGTCGACCAGGGCGATCGAGTGCTCGGCCTCCGGTGGGCTCCACCAACGATTTCCCAGTACCGGGACCGCGCCTGCCGACCAGATGGCCCACAACGCCAGCACCCACTCGGGGCTGTTGTAGGCCAGCACCACCACCCGGTCGCCGGGGGCAATGCTGGGTGGCAGCAGGCGTTGCCGCGCGGTGCGGACGGCGGCGAAGAACTCCCTGAAGCGGATCCGCCGCTCACCCTGGACCAGGAAGGTCCGGTCGGCCCAGCGGTGCACACCGGTGAGCAACTCGGTGAACGTGCGTGGCCGCTGCAGGTAGAGCAGGCCGGGATGGCCGCCGTAGTCGCCGCGGCCGACCTCGTCTCCCCACGGCGAGTCCACGCCGCCGATCCTAAGCGGCTTTCAGGCCTGGCCGGTGGCCACAGCCTTGGCCCAGCGGTAGTCGGCCTTGCCGGAGGGCGAGCGCATCACCTTGTCGACCCGGATGAACGCCTTGGGGACCTTGTAATCGGCGATATGGGGTCTGCACGCCTCGGCCAGGTCCTCGTCGCTGGCGGCTTTGCCCTCGGCGAACTGCACGATCGCGACCACTTCGTTGCCCCACCGCTCCGACGGCCGGCCGGCCACCGTCACGTCGTACACGGCTGGGTGGCTGGCTACCGCACGCTCGACCTCCTCGGCGAAGATCTTCTCTCCGCCGGAATTGATCGTCACCGAGTCCCGGCCGAGCAGTTCGATACGCCCGTCCGCCAGAAGCCGGGCCTTGTCGCCGGGGATCGACCACCGCACACCGTCGATGGTGGGGAAGGTGCGGGCGGTCTTCTCGGCGTCGCCGAGATAGCCCAACGGCACGTATTCCCGGCGAGCCAGCCAACCGTCCGCCTCGCCTGGGTGCAACACCCGGCTGAAGTCCGCCGAGACCACCGTGGTGTCGTCCAGCGGGGTGAAGGTCGCGGTCTGCACCTCGGCGCCCCGGGTGGCGACGGTGGTCATCTGGGCTCCGGACTCCGAGGCCCCCACGGCGTCCATGATCATCAGATTCGGCAGCGCAGCCAGCAGCCGGTCGCGCACGGTCGGTGACAGGGGCGCGCCGCCGTTGGTGATTGCCAGCAGCCCGGACAGGTCGTAGCCGCCCTTCTCGATGGCGTCGACCAGAGGCCGGGCCATAGCGTCGCCGACCACCGGAATCCCCAGTACCCGTTCGCGTTCGGCGAGCCGCAGGACGGCGTCGGCGTCGAGGTGGCGGACATCGTCGGGCAGTGCGATCCAGCCTCCGGTGCTGATGGTGTTGAACATCCCCCACTGTGCGGCGCCGTGCATCATCGGGGGGATCAGCAGCATCGACCGGAAGCCGCCCTGCGTTCGCACCTGTGCCGCGAGGTCGTCGTAGGAGTTCAGCGGTTCCCCACCGGCCAGGAACGGCCGCCCGCCCATCGCGGACATGAAGATGTCGTGCTGGCGCCACAGCACGCCCTTGGGCATGCCGGTCGTGCCGCCGGTGTAGAGGATGTACAGATCGTCCCCACTCGGCGTGGGCATGCCCGCGGCCGGTGCCGGGGTGGCCACGACGGATTCGTAGTCCACCGCGTCGGGCAGCAACTCGTTGCCCGAGTCGTCGGCGACCTGAATGAGCACCTGCAGTTCGGGTAGCCGGCCGAGGATGGACTGGACGTGCGGGGCGAATTCGGCGGCGTAGACCAGGGCGCGGGCTTTCGCGTCGGCCAGCAGGTAGAGCAGTTCCTCCTCCACGTAGCGGAAGTTGACGTTGAACGGTGCCACCCGGGCGCGGTACCCGGCGACCATCGCCTCCAGGTACTCGTTGCCGTTGCGCAGGTATAGGCCCAGGTGGTCCTGGCCGGACTGGTGGCCCTGCAATCCGTCGCGTTCGGCGTGGCAGCCCAGACCACGATCCACCAGATAGTGGGCGATCCCGTCGATGCGGGCGTCCATCTGACCGTAGGTCAGCCGGTTGCCCCGCCAGACGAGCACCGGTTTATCCGGGATCGTGTCGGCGACGGTGCGGAAGACTGTGGACAGGTCGAAATTGGCGGGGTTGCTGCTCATGGCGCCAGTCTGCCAAAGGGATGGTGTTTGGTGTTTGGTTGAATCAGCCCATGACCGGATCGGGGACTGTGGGCAAGAGCGGCCGCATCGACTTTCCGTCCCGGATCGGGGTGTGGTGGGCCAGCGACACCTGGCCGATGCCGGCCGCCCAGCAGGTGGCCCGGGACATCGAATCGATGGGGTACGGCTCGCTGTTCCTGCCGGAGATCGGATTCAAGGACGCGCTCATCGAATCCGCGGCGTTCCTGGCGGCCACCGACCGGCTGGTGGTCGGCACCGGGATCGCCAACATCCACGCCCGGATTCCGGAGAATGCGGAAGGCGGCGGGCGGACCTTGACCGCCCTGTATCCGGGCCGGTTCGTGCTGGGCCTGGGTGTCAGCCACGGGCCGCTGGTGAAACGCTTCGGGGTCGCCTACGACAAGCCGCTGGCGACGATGCGCGACTACTTGAGCCGGATGGCGGCGCTGCCGGAGATCATCGAGCCCGGATCGGGACGGCCCACCCTGCTGCTGGCGGCGCTGGGGCCCAAGATGATCGAACTGTCCGGCGCCGACGCCGACGGCGCACACCCGTACCTGACCACGCCCGAGCACACCGCGACCGCCCGGCAGATCCTCGGGCCGAACAGCTGGGTGATCCCCGAACAGGGGGTGGTTGTCGCAGACGACGGGGAGCTGGACGCCGCCGAACAGATGCGTCGCGCGCATCTGTATCTGCAGATCTACACAGGCTTGCCGAACTACCGGAACTCCTGGAAGCGCCTGGGTTTCGACGAGTCGGATTTCGTGCCGGGCGGTTCGGAGAACCTGGCCCGCGGCGTGGTCGGGATGGGTTCGGTCCAACAGGCTGCCGCCGCCGTCACCGCACATCTGGATGCCGGGGCCGACCACGTGCTCGTCCAGGTCCTCGGTGACGGGAACCCGGCCTGGGACCCGCGGCCGGCGCTGCGGAAACTGGCCGCGGCGCTGGAGTTGAGCCCGCCGGCGTGAGACCTAACGCTTGAACCAGGCCCGCAGGGTGGCCGGGTCACGGGTGTAGGACTCGTACATCTCGGCGTGGAACAGTGCTGCGCCGCTGAGCTTGTCGTCGCCCTCCCAGACCACCCGGATGCGCACCGTGCCCCGGTAGTAGTTGTCGTGGCGGCCGTCTCCGCTCACCCGCCGCTGCCAATCCCGCTCAGCGGCCAGTTCGGCCGCCGTCTGCCGCTCATCGGTCGCAGTGGTCATGAAGGAGAGGGTACTCCGCGAGATCCCGGCGACTCGGCGGCTCGGGCTCGGTGTACCAAATCAGCTGCTGCCGAACGTAACTCGCCCGGCGAAGACAGTGCGTGGCCGAATCCGACGCGCGTGTAGGCGGCCCCCCGGGGTGTGCTGACTTTCAGATCCAGCCCGTAACGGTCCACGCCGGTGCACAACGCCGACTCGGCGTCGGGATAGCCGCCCAGTGCGCGAGCCATCTCGGCCAGACCGGTGGCGTGGTCGGCGTTGAGGTGTTCGATGGCGCCGGCGGCGATCAGGCGCAGCGGATCGGGTTCCGCGGCGGCGTACTGCTCGGCGGTCGCCGAGTCCATCCGGCCGTACCCGCCCACCCAGCGCACCCGCCGCACCCGCAGCACCCACACCGAGAAATCGCTGTAGTCGATGTAGTACCGGGCGGCGGCGACGGCGGCCACATGGGCGTCGCGGGCGGCGGCCAGTTCGTCGCCGACCGGCCTGTCGACCACGCCGGCCAGCGTGATGCGCGGGCTGGCCAGCGGGTCGGCCTCCGCGCCGGGAGCGACGACGGCCAGGCTGGCCCGGGGGTCGGCGGCGAGATTGCGTCCGTGCTCGGCCAGGTGGGACACGCACAGCACGGGCGCGCCGTCGAGCAGACCATAGGTGACGAACGACGCCCACGGGTCACCGGTCTTGGTGAGACTGGCCAGGGTGCCGACGTTGGTGGACGCCGCGATGGTGCGGGCCTCCTCGGCCGCCGACGGCCTTGTCGCATCACCGATCTCGGTCAGCGGCGGCGGCATGGTCGGCGCGTCGCCGGGGTCGCCGTGGTCGCGGGATGCCACGGCACCACCTTACCGCCGGGTGTGCGACCCGGTCGCCCACCCCGGTACCCTCAGCGGCGGATCAGCTGGAGGAAGTCGGTGACCGCGTAGGGTCCCAGGGCCTGTTTGTAGCGGCGCAGCCCAGGCAGGCCAAGATCCTGTTCGAAGTTGAAGTAGTCAAACCGCCCCTGCAGTTCCCGGGCAGCCAGCCACAGCAGGGCGGTGCCCGAGGAGTGGACCGTGTAGTCGCTCTTGAGGAAATGGCAGAGCATGGTGCGCGGGGTGAGTTGGTCATAGAGCAGGAAGGCGGCGAGGGCGTCCCCGACGAATAAGCCCAGTCCCTCCAGATGCAGCGGTTCGAAGGCATCCCAGGCCGCCACGAATGCGGAGTACTCGAACTCCGGCCGGTCCACCCCGACCGGCCCGGACCGCTTGGACCCCAGCCATCTCTGGTAGAGCCGGTCGCATGCACCGCGGTCATCGGGGGTCAGCGGGTGAACCCGAGCGTCGGGGTGCCGGCGGACGAACCGATGCAGGTAGGTCCGGTAGCGAGGCGGGGCGACTTCGTCGAGCCGGGCGAGGTGGGCGAGTTCGTAGATGTAGTCCTGCTGCTCGCGGGGGTAGGTCGCGACGGCGAAGAAGTCGCCGGTGTCCGGATGCTGGCGGGGGTAGTGAGCCGGCACCAGGGAGTACTTGTCGAACCAGCCGGCCAGTGTCGACGGCGGGACCCCCAGGACGTCGTCGATGTAGAGGAATCCGCGGGTGGGGTTGTGGACCGCAATGCGGTCGCCGGCCAATCCCCAGCGGAACCGGTACTTGCGCTGCCAGATCACGAGATTGGCGAAGTTGAGCACATGGGGGGAGAGGTCATCGAGACGGATCTGCAGGAAGCGGGCCCGGTCAGCGAGCACTACCGGCGCGAAGCTGTCGACGCGGAGTCCGGGCGCACCACGGTCAGTCGGCTCCACGGCCTGCTCCGATCCGTCTGGCGTGTTCTTCGCGGACCACTTCCAAACTGCCGCAGACGCAGTCAACCTCGCAGTGCACGCCGATCAGCGCCTCCTCGAGATGGGGATCCTCGGTCTGAGTGCTGGCCCGCACGAGAGGCAGCAGCAGTGCCAGTCCGGCGAGCACCAAGGCGGCGCCGACGATCTCGCCGACGCCCAATGGCTCGTTGAGCACCACCACACCGACCGCCACGGCCACCACTGGGACCAGTTGGTGGGTAGTTGCGGCGAAAACCGGCCCGGCCACCCGCAATACGTGCCAGTAGAACGCGTTTCCGATCCCCGCCGCGAGCACGCCGAGGGCAAGAACGGCGAGCAGCGGCCGAGTCCCCGGCAGCGTCGGAGGACCGTCGGCGGTGATGATGTTGAAGGGCACCAGGATCGCTGCAGTGACGAGCAACTGGGCCACCGTCAGTTGGGCGCCGGTGAAGGTGGCGTCCGGAAAGAAGTCGGCGGCCAGCGTGCCGCTGAGGGCGAACATTCCCGCGGCGAGAAGTCCGAGCGCGATACCTGTGCTGTCGAGTTGGACCTGTGGTGAAAGCAGGACGGCG
Organism: Mycobacterium sp.; assembly: GCA_018882545.1. Lineage (GTDB taxonomy): Bacteria > Actinomycetota > Actinomycetes > Mycobacteriales > Mycobacteriaceae > Mycobacterium. The sequence continues at coordinate 4,666 of VERS01000019.1, read as the reverse complement.
ACTCCGGCCACCCCGAGGGACAGACTGATCCACTTCATCGGGGGGATGGGGGTACGCCGCAGCCAGTAGATCAGCACCGCGATGAGGGGAGTCGTCGAGCACAGCACCGCCACCAGTCCCGACGGCACCCGGTTCTGGGCGGTGTTGGTGGCGATCTGCGCGCCGGTGGTCAGGGTGCCCAGCACCGACATCCGCACCACGCCTGCCCTGCCCAGCCGCGGCAGTCCCCGCCCGGTCAGCAGCAGCAGTGCGGTCAGGAACGCGGCACCGGTCAACGACCTCCCCATCGCCACCTGGGCGGGGGTCAGGTCGGTCAGCGCGACGTTGGTGATCCCGTACGAGCCGCCCCAGACGACTGCGATCGTCAGGTACGCGGCGATCCACGCCCCGCGCATCCTCAGCGGTCGCTCTGCTGTTCGGGAAGCAGGGCGTCGGCGACGAGGTCGGCCAGGGCCTCGACTCCGCCGGCCCCGTCGCCGAGGAGGTCCTCGATGACCGGTACTCCGCCGCACTGGGTGCGGCATCCGGCAATCAACTCTGCCCCGGCGGATTGGGCCACATCGGTCAGGTTGAGCACGACCGCGAGGACCGCGGCGCCGTACTGGCGGATCAGTTCGATCTCGGAGGCCAGACTCGGGAGTCGGCACTGCTCGAGATGCTCAAGGCCGTGGAAATGGCTGCGGGCCGGCGCGTGTTGGAGGACCACTCCGGATACCGCGGCCGAGAGGATCAGGTCGGCTCCGCACGGACCCGACGGGTTGCGCAGCGAGCCCTGTCCCTCGATCACCATGACGTCGGGGTCGATATCGTTGGCGCAGGCCACAATAGCGCCCTCGAGTTCGCCGGAGTTGAAGTCGGCGATCAGCGCGTCGTAGACGATTCCGTAGCGGTTGCCCTGCATCCAACCGGTCTGGCCGGTGTAGATCATCTCGGTGCGGTAGCCGCGGCGGTTCAGTTCGTCGGTGAGCATCCGCGCGGTGGTGCGCTTACCCACCATGCAGTCGGTGCCCAGCACCGAGATCCGCTTCGCCCGAACCGCATACACCGAGCCGTCCCAGAACCGCAGTTCCCGGGCAGGTGGCGTGCGGCGGACATCGGTGATGCTGGACCCTTTCGCCGCGGCGAGCGCGCTCAGTTCGGGATCGTCGCAGAGCAGGTCGTGCAGCCCGCTGACCAGGTTCAGGCCTGCGGCGGCGCACTGCCTCAGCTGGATCCGAAGCGCTTCGGTGAGCCGCCCGCCGTGTGGGGCCTCGCCGACGATCGCCACGGTCGCCTCCGGTGCTGACCGGATCGCCTCGGCGACGTCGGTGACGATCGGGATCCCGCGGACGGACCCGTCGAGAACCGCACCGGCGTCCCGGCCCGCCAGGGTGTGATCGACGACCGCCCGGACGGTGAAACGATCACCGCCGCGGACCAGTCCGTGGGCCACCTTCCCGCGCGGTTCCCGGAAGCACCCGTCCGCAAGGACGATCGCGGGTTCGGGCATCGGCTGGGCAATCTCCTGCTCGGGTCTGGGGCGATGGTAGTCCCAGGGTGGTCGCTGGCGGCCCAGGGTGCTCGGTGGCGGGCGCAGCGCTTACCCGAGTGGCTATTTGAGTAGGAGTTCGCCCATCAGGATCGCCACCCCGAGGGCGACCACGGTGACCGGAATGCCGAATCTGACGAATGTCTTGGTCGAGTAGCCGCCCGGTCCCATCACCATGAGGTTGGTCTGGTGGGCGATCGGGTTGAGGAAGGTCAGCGAGATGCAGGTTCCGATCAGGGTCAGCAGGATGACCGGGTTGAGTCCGGCGCTGTTGGCCACGGTGATCGCCACCGGGGTCAGGATCGCCGCGGCCGCGGCGTTGGTCACCACATTGGTGACCGCCGTCGTCACCACCGCGAACACCACCGCAACCAGCAGGGCCTCACCGCCGCACACCTTGACGATGGCCGACGAAATCGTTTCGCCCAGGCCGCTTTTGACCACGATGGTGCCCAGTCCGATCGAACCGGCGATGATCGCCAGGATATTCCAGTTCAACGCCCGGGCGGCCGAGCGCGGGGTCAGTACACCGGTCACCACCATCAGGGTGGCACCGGTCACGGCGATGAGTTCCACCGGGGCGATGCCAAACGAGCTGGCCAGGATCACGGAAAGCAGGATGGCCAGCCCGACCCAGGTCTTTCCAGTCTGCGGGGCTTTGCCGGCCACCTTCTGCCAGATGCCCACCAGCGGGTGCTCGGCGAGCACATCGGCGGAGGGCGCCGAAACCAGGCACATCTCGCCGGGTTTGGCCTCGGTCTTGCGCAGCGATTTGGTGGTCTCCGCGGCCACCACCATGATGTCCTCGTCCTCCTCGAGGGCCTGGACCGTCGTCGCCTCGTCACCGGAGATCGACACCAGGAACAGATCCTGCCGAGCCAGGCCGAATCGGGGACTTCCCCACAGCATCCGGACGCCGGCTTCGGTCGCCTGGTAGACGAGTACGTCGCCGGCTTCGAGTGGGGAGTCGACGGGCACCTTCCCGCCGACCCGCTTGATGCGGACCAACTGGAATTCCGGGGTGCTGGCGATGCCGACCTCGCCGGCGGTGCGGCCGAGACTGTTGGCGCCGGCCGACAGCGGGATCTCGGCGCGCCAGTTGAGGTCCACTTCGGCGGCCTGTGGCCGGTCGCGCTGCAGCAGTGGTGCGGTGAGCAGCAGTACCGCCCAGCCCGCCAGCGCAACCGGCACCGCGACCGGAACGAACGCGAACATGCTCAGGTTCACCCCGTAGGTCTTGGCGATCCCGGCGATCAGCAGGTTGGAACTGGTGCCGATCAGGGTCGCCGAGCCGGCCAGGGTGGTGGCGTGCGCGATCGGCAGCAGGACGCCGCGGGCCGGGATCCCGGACTGCTGCTCGAGTTCCTTGGTGGCGGGGATCAGCATGGCCATGATGGGGGTGGTGTTGATCAGGGCCGACATGATGCCCACCGGCGGGATGAGCCGCGCCAGCGTCCCCCGAACCGAGTCCACCCCGGACAGCAACCGGTAGGTGACCCGGGACACCACGCCGGTGTAGAACACCCCCTTGGCGATCACCAGCATCGCGGCGATGGTGATGACGCCGCCGTTGCTCAAGCCGGCGAACAGTTCCGACGGCGTGGCGATGCGGGCAAAGCCCGCCACGATCAGGGCGCAGACCAGGCACAGCACCGGGGGCACCCGGCCGCTGACGATGACGGCCAAGGTGACGACGACGATCACTGCGGCCAATACCTGCATGGCAGTCATTATCAGCGACGAAGCCGTCCGTTAACCGGGGATTCGGCTTCCGTTTACCTCCGGTGCCAGAAGCGTTTGACCGCGGCGGTAACTTGTCGGTCATGAGTCAGGACTCCTCGGCCAAGGATTTCGTCGAACAGGAACGGCAGCGACTGGAGACCGAGCTGGCCGACCTACGTCGTCGCCGCGATCAACTCAGGGCTGACCTGCAGGGTGACGCCGAAACCGTCGGCGACCGCGGCGACGCCGCTGACGCCCTGCAACGCGCCGAGGACCTCGCCGGAGTGGAGGAGCAGATCGGCAGGGTGACCTGGTTGCTGGCCGGCGGCAACGCGGCGGTGCCGGGACAGCTGCCCAACGGCACCAAGGTGACCCTGCGGTTTCCCGACGAAGACGCCGACATTGACATGCGGGTGGTCAACTTCATCGAGGAGACCCCGGCCGGCGAGGAGGACACCACGCTGACCGCCGACAGCCCGCTGGGCCTCGCGCTGTTCGGGCGCAAGGCCGGTGAGACCATCACCTACCGCACCCCGCGGGGGGAACTGCAGGTCAAGCTGCTGGCCATCGAGTACCCCTGATGCGGGCCGTCAGGGTCACCGCGCTGGGCGGCCCGGAGTCGGTGGAACTCGCCGACATCGACGAACCAGCCGCGCCGCCCGACGGTGTCGTGGTGGAGGTGCACGCCGCCGGGGTGGCCTTCCCCGATGCGCTGCTGACCCGCGGGCTCTACCAGTACCGGCCCGAACTGCCGTTCACCCTGGGCGCCGAACTGGCCGGGGTGGTGCGGTCGGCCCCGAGCGGGGCGCACGTCGGGCCGGGCGACCGGGTGGTGGGGCTGACCATGATCGGCGGGGCGATGGCCGAGACGGCAGTGCTCGGCGCCGACCGGGTTTTCCCGCTGCCGGACACCGTCAGCTTCGAAGCCGGGGCCGGCCTGCTCTTCAACGACCTGACGGTGTTCTTCGCGCTCACCGAGCGGGGCCGGCTCGCAGCCGGCGAGACGGTGCTGGTGCACGGCGCGGCCGGGGGCATCGGCACCTCGACCCTGCGACTGGCGCCGGCCCTGGGGGCCGGCCGGGTGATCGCGGTCGTCAGCACCGAGGACAAGGCCGAGGTGGCCCGCGCGGCCGGGGCCACCGACGTGGTGCTCGCCGACGGCTTCAAGGACGCGGTGGCCGAACTCACCGGCGGCAAGGGCGTCGATATCGTGATGGACCCGGTCGGCGGGGACCGCTTCACCGACTCACTGCGCTCGCTCGCGCCCGCCGGCCGACTGCTCGTCGTCGGGTTCACCGGCGGGGAGATCCCCACCGTCAAGGTCAACCGGCTGCTGCTCAACAACATCGACGTCGTCGGCGTCGGCTGGGGCGCCTGGACGCTGACCCACCCGGGCGCGCTCGGCGAGCAGTGGCG
>VERS01000576.1 GCA_018882545.1 Mycobacterium sp. | reverse complement strand
GTGGTGGTGGGTTCGTCGTGCTGGATGTATTCGACGGTGGTGGTGGGTTCGTCGTGCTGGATGTATTCGACGGTGGTGGTGGGTTCGTCGTGCTGGATGTACTCGATGTGGGCTGTCGTGTCCTCGTAGTCCACGCCTTCCCGGGATGCCAAGTAGTCCACGGAGCCGAGATCGGTCTGCTCCTGCGCATACTCCGGGGCGAACGACTCGATCACCGGAGCCGTCACCGCGGGTGTCGAAGAAACCACCGCCGGAGTGGCGAGCGGGGGCCGCCGCGAGACGGATGGCTCGGTGCGAGCCGGGACCGGTTCGAGGGCCGCCGGAGCCGCCGGGGCGGTGTGCGAGGAGCCGCCGGCGAACTTGGACAGCCCGGGGGTCAGCGCGGCGGTGGTCTCCTTGACCGATTCGATCGTCTGTTGAGGCCCGCGGATCCGTCGGACCTTGAGATAGCCCAGCAGCGCGAAAACGGCCGTCACGACCAGCATCAGGATGAAGACGATCAGGAAGGCCGCCCATCGCCACAGCCAGGTGTCCAGCAGTTCGGCCAGGAAGAAGAACATGAAGAAGGTCGAGTACAGCAGCACCACCAAGGCCAGGATGAAGAAGATGCTGCCGGTCAATCCCTTTTTGACGTCCCGGGTGATCTCCGCCTTCGCCAGTTCGACCTCGGCCCGCACCAGCGTCGACATCTGCGCGGTGGCGTCTTTGACCAGGTCGCCGATCGAGGGATTGGGCGGTATCGCATGCGGGTCGACCAGGGGAATCGAGGTGGCTGTGGTCGGCACCCCGTTCGTGCGATCCCGTTTGCTCACGGCAGTCCTCCAGAGTCGTGTGGTCGCGGTTCATGTTGCCACGTCGGACACGCGGCCGGGCTACCCGCAACGTTGTTGCAGAAGTTACTGATGTGACTCAGCTAGGCTGGAGTTTTACCAGGGTTCGATACCGGAGGTGGCGGTGATCAGCGCAAAGAATGGGCGGCGGGCTTCGCGGACCCGGGGGACCGGCGAGGTTCCGGGGTCCCCGGGGGCCCTGCGGGCCCTGGGGGCTCTGGGGACCGTGGCCCTGTCGTGCGCGGCGCTGTTGGCGGCCGCGCCGATCGCCGTCGCCGACAACCCGGTACCCCTCGGCGGTGGTGCGGGCCTGGTCATCGACGGTGAGACCTACTGCACACTGACCGCGATCGGCACCGACCGCAGCGGGGCGCTGGTCGGCTTCACCTCCGCGCACTGCGGCGGCCCCGACGCCCAGGTAGCCGCCGAGGGAGCGGAAGACCGCGGCACCCTGGGCACCATGGTGGCCGGCAACGAGGGGCTGGACTACGCGGTGATCCGATTCGACCCGGCCAAGGTGACCCCGGTATCCAATTGGAACGGCTTCGTCATTGACGGTCTGGGCCCGGACCCGATGTTCGGCCAGGTCGCCTGCAAGCTGGGGCGCACCACCGGCTATTCGTGTGGGGTGACGTGGGGTCCCGGTGTGGACCGGGGGACCATCGTCAACCAGGTCTGCGGCCGGCCCGGCGATTCCGGCGCACCGGTCACGGTCAACAACAAACTTGTGGGCATGATCCATGGCGCCTTCACCGAGGGTCTGCCCACCTGCATCATCAAGTACATCCCGCTGCACACGCCGGCGGTGACGATGTCGATGAGTGCGATCATGGGCGACCTGGCCGCCAAGGACCGGCCCGGCGCCGGGTTCGTGCCGATCGCCACCCCCGGTCCCGGGCCGGCGTAACCCCGCCCGGTTCAGTTGGCCTTGCTGGCCCGGATCGCCTCGAACACGCCCGGATCAAGCAGGGTTGAGGTGTCGCCCAACTCGCGGCCCTCGGCGACGTCGCGCAGCAATCGCCGCATGATCTTGCCGCTGCGGGTCTTGGGAAGTTCGGGAACCACGTGGATCTCCCTCGGCTTGGCTATCGGCGAGATCTCCCGGGCCACCTCCGCGCGCAACTCGTCGACCATGTCCTGTGTCGACATGTCCGCGTGATGCTGCTTGAGGATCACGAACGCGCAGATCGCCTGACCGGTGGTGTCGTCGGAGGCGCCGACCACCGCGGCCTCCGCCACCCCCGCGTGCCCGACCAGCGCGGACTCGACCTCGGCAGTGGAGATCCGGTGTCCCGACACGTTCATCACGTCGTCGATGCGGCCGAGCACCCACACCTCGCCGTCGCTTCCGTAGCGGGCACCGTCGCCGGCGAAGTACCAGCCCTGCTCGGCGAATCGCGACCAGTAGGTCTCGATGAAGCGTTCCCGATCACCCCAGATGCCGCGCAGCATCGAGGGCCACGGCTGATCCAGAACCAGATAACCGGTGACCGGTTCGCCGTGCTCGGGTGCGGGCTGTAACTGGTTTCCGTTGTCGTCGACGATCGTCGCCGAGATACCCGGAAGCGGGCGCATGGCCGAACCTGGTTTACAGGTCGTCACGCCCGGCAACGGCGAGATCATCACCGCGCCGGTCTCGGTCTGCCACCAGGTGT
>VERS01000575.1 GCA_018882545.1 Mycobacterium sp. | reverse complement strand
CCTCGGTGGTGTCGCTGGCCGACCGTCCGCCGATGAACACTCTGCGCTGATCCCGCGAGCATGAGGCAGGATCGGGGCCGTGACACTGATCCTGATGTACCTGGTGGTACTGGTCCTGGTGGCAACGGTCCTGTTCGGGATCGCCAGTTTCCTTTTCGGTCGCGGCGAGCAGCTTCCGCCGCTGCCGCGGTCCACCACTGCCACCGTCCTGCCGGCCTCCGGGGTAACCGGCGCCGACGTCGAGGCAGTGAAATTCACCCAGGTGCTGCGCGGATACAAGACCAGCGAGGTCGACTGGGTGCTCGACCGGCTGGGGGGCGAACTGGATCACCTGCGCGCTGAACTCGCCATGGCCCGCGCTGCGGCCGGGTGGACCGCCCCCGGCCGCCCGCTCGACAGGTGATCGGCGCCGACACCAAAGTCCGCTGCCCCTGGGCGACGCCCGGGTTGCTCGCCGACTACCACGACGACGAGTGGGGCCGTCCCCTGCGCGGGAGCCGGGCAATGTTCGAGCGGATGACGCTGGAAGCCTTTCAGAGTGGTCTGTCCTGGCTGATCATCCTGCGGAAACGGGAAGCCTTCCGGCAGGCGTTCGCCGGATTCGACGTCGAGACGGTGGCCGGTTTCACCGATCGGGATGTCGAGCGGCTGCTGGCCGACCCCGGCATCGTCCGCAACCGGGCCAAGATCGAGGCTGCGATCACCAACGCCCGGGTGGCCGCCGAGCTGGAGGACCTGTCAGAGCTGCTGTGGAGCTACGCACCGCCACCGCGACGCAGGCCTCGGAACAGCGCCGACGTCCCGGCGGTGTCGCCGGAGTCGGCCGCGATGGCGCGCGACCTCAAACGCCGCGGCTTCCGATTTATCGGGCCGACCAAGGCCTATGCCTTGATGCAGGCCACCGGGATGGTCGACGACCACCTCCGGGACTGCTGGGTGCCGCCCGTCGGCGAGCAGACGTGAACGTCCCGGCAAAGGCGGCGTGTCGCGGACCGGTTACGTCTGCTGGCGCCGGGGGGCGGGCGCGGGCCGACGCAGGCAATCGTCCGAGCATTTCGTCCACTGCCTGGCGATAGGGAACAATGGAGAGCACTAGAATTAACTGACCGGCGCCGGGGACGGCTCCGGCGGGTCTGCTCGATCTGGAGGGAGCACTCGATGGCGGCGATGAAGCCCCGGACCGGCGACGGTCCGCTTGAAGCGACCAAAGAGGGGCGGGGCATCGTGATGCGGGTACCACTGGAGGGCGGCGGCAGGCTCGTCGTCGAGTTGACCCCGGACGAAGCGGCCGCACTCGGCGACGAACTCAAAGGCGTCACCAGCTAACAGCTGCCCCGTGGAAACCCCGTGCCCGGCGCACGGGGTTTCCTGCTGCCGAGCTATACCACGCTGATTGGGGTGGGGTCCGGTTCAGTGTCTACTCGCAAGACCTTGCGGTAGATGTCCAGGGTCTGCTCGGCGATGCGCGCCCAGGAGAACTCGTCGATGCAACGCTGCCGCCCGGCCGCTCCGAAGCGTGCCGCGCGGGCCGGGTTCTCCACCAGATCGTTGACCGCAGCGGCCAGGTCGGCCTCGAATCGACGGGGATCCTCAGCGGCGTAGTGCACCAGGGTGCCGGTGCTGCCGTCGTCGACGACCTCAGGTATGCCGCCGACGTCGGAGGCTACCACCGCCGTGCCGCAGGCCATCGCTTCGAGGTTGACTATGCCCAGCGGTTCATATACTGATGGGCAAACGAAAGCTGTTGCAGCGGATAGTATTTCGCGTACCTCGTGAACCGGCAGGAAGTCGCGCACCCTGAACACCCCGCTGCGCTCGGCGGCCAGCGCGTCGACGGCAGCCTTGACCTCGGCACCGATCTCGGGAGTGTCCGGAGCCCCGGCGCACAGCACGAGTTGGACGTCCGGATCGAAGCGGTGGGCGGCGGCGATCAGATGCGGCACCCCTTTCTGCCGGGTGATCCGCCCGACGAAAGCCACCATCGGTCGGGACGGATCGATGCCGAGTTCGGCCAGCACCGACTCCTCGGGATCGGGCGGTGCGGGGTGCCACACCGCAGTGTCGATGCCGTTTTTGACTACGTGCACCCGGGCGGGGTCTAACGCCGGATAGGCCGCCAGCACGTCCTCACGCATACCGGCACTCACCGCGATCACCGCGTCGGCGGCCTGGACGGCGGTCCGTTCCACCCACAGCGACACCTGATAGCCGCCGCCGAGTTGTTCAGCCTTCCACGGCCGCATCGGCTCCAGGGAGTGCGCGGTCAACACGTGAGGGACGTCGTGCAGCATGGCCGCGAGATGTCCGGCCATGCCGGTGTACCAGGTGTGCGAATGCACGACCGACGCTCCTGCCGCCGCATGGGCCATCCGCAGGTCCGTCGACAGCGTCGACAGCGCCGGGTTGGCCGGCGGATCGGCATCGGCCAGCACCGGGTCGGGCTGGTGAGCGAAGGCCGTGTCCCGGGGGGCGCCCATGCAATGGA
>VERS01000574.1 GCA_018882545.1 Mycobacterium sp. | reverse complement strand
CGGCGATGTCGACCCGCGGCGGGGTGCGCAGACTGCCCAGGAAGGGCCGCTCCTTTGCGGCCTGGGGCAGGGAGGCCCGGGGTGCCACGGTGCCCAGCCGGGTACCGCTGAACAGCGCCCGATCGGCGATCTTGGCCAGACCCCGGGGCTCCCACACCGATCCGGCGAAGCTGACCAGAACTCCCAGGCCGCGGGCCTCCGGGCTGGCTGCCACCACCAGGGCTTCGAGCAGGTTGCCCGGGCCGTCGGGGTCGGGGTCGTCGGCCGACCGGGCCGCTCCGGTCAGCACCACCGGAATCGTCCCGTCATAGCCGAGGTCGAGCCACAGCGCGGTCTCCTCCATGGTGTCGGTCCCGTGGGTGACCACCACGCCGTCGGCCCCGCTGTTGGCGGCCGCGGTGACCGCCGCACCGATCCGGATCCAGTCGGCGGGGCTTAACCGGGAGCTGTCCAGCCGCAGCAGATCGACGACCGCGACGTCGCCCGGTGCGTCCAGGCGGGCCAGCAACTCGGCGCCGGTCCGTGCCGGGCGCAGCACTCTGTCCCGGCCGGCACTGGTGGAGATCGTGCCGCCGGTGGTGATGACGACCAGGCCTGCCATGACCGACATCATGCCGGGCGCGCCGGTTAGGGAATGATGGGGGCGTGACCGAGGAGACCGTCGGCAGTGGTGCGCCTGCCCTTGCGCCCCCCCGCCGACAGCTCAGGCTGCTGTGCACGGTGGCCGCCGCGGTGCTGGTCGCCGACATCGTGACCAAGGTTCTTGCAGTCGAACTCCTCACCCCCGGTGTGCCGGTGCCGATCATCGGGGACACCGTGACCTGGACGCTGGTGCGCAACTCCGGGGCGGCGTTCTCGATGGCGACCGGCTACACCTGGGTGCTGACCCTGGTGGCGATGGGTGTCGTGGTCGGCATCATCTGGATGGGACGCCGACTGGTCTCCCGTTGGTGGGCAGTCGGTCTCGGGATGATCCTGGGCGGTGCACTGGGCAATCTGGTCGATCGCTTCTTCCGATCGCCCGGTCCGCTTCGCGGGCACGTCGTGGACTTCCTCTCGATCGGTTGGTGGCCGGTGTTCAACGTCGCCGATCCGGCCGTGGTGGGCGGGGCGATCCTGCTGGTCGGTTTGTCGATCCTGGGCTACGACTTCGACAGTCCGTTACGCCGCAGCAACCGAACGGCCACCGGCGCCGAGTCGGCTTGATGGCCGAGCGGTCGATGCCGGTCCCCGAGGGGCTGGCCGGGATGCGGGTGGATGCCGGACTGGCCAGGCTGCTGGGCCTGTCGCGCACCGCGGCCGCAGCGGTCGCCGAAAGCGGTGGGGCGCTGCTTGACGGGGTTGCGGTGGGTAAGTCCGACCGCCTGGCGGCCGGGGCGTGGTTGACCGTCACCCTGCCGGAACCCGCTGCGCCGGTTGAGAACACGCCCGAGCTGGTCGAGGGTATGACGATCTTGTACTCCGACGACGACGTCGTCGCGGTGGACAAGCCGCCGGGGGTGGCCGCACATGCGGGGGTCGGCTGGCACGGCCCCACCGTGCTGGGCGGACTGGCCGCGGCCGGCTTTCGGATCAGCACCTCCGGCATCCACGAGCGGCAGGGGATCGTGCAACGCCTCGATGTCGGAACCTCCGGCGTCATGGTCGTCGCGCTGTCCGAACGCGCCTACACCGTCCTGAAGCGGGCGTTCAAGCAACGCACCGTCGAGAAGCGCTATCACGCTGTGGTGCAGGGACATCCGGACCCCTCCAGTGGAACCATCGACGCACCGATCGGTCGGCACCGCGGCCACGACTGGAAGTTCGCGGTCACCGAGAACGGCCGGCACAGCATCACCCACTACGACACTGTGGAGATGTTCCGCGCCGCCAGCCTGCTCGACATCCACCTGGAAACCGGTCGGACCCATCAGATCCGGGTGCACTTCGCCGCGCTGCACCACCCCTGCGCCGGTGATCTGACCTACGGCGCTGATCCGGTCCTGGCCCGCCGGCTGGGTCTGCAGCGGCAGTGGCTGCACGCGCGTTCACTGGCCTTCGCCCACCCGGCCGACGGTCGTCGCCTGGAGATCACCAGCCCCTATCCGGCCGACCTGCAGCACGCCCTGGACGTGCTGCGGGCCGACTGATCAGCGCCCGCATGGCGACCCCCACGGTCCCCGCCGAGCGGCCGGATGGCGGCGGGTTGCTCTACGGGCTGGCGGCCTACGGACTGTGGGGGGTGTTCCCGGTCTTCTTCAATCTGCTGGCCCCGGCTGGTGCGCCGGAGATCCTGACCCACCGGGTGATCTGGACCGTCGTGCTGATGATGGCCGTGCTGACCGCCATCGGGCGCCTCGGTGACCTACGTGCCATCAGCGGCCGCAACTGGCTGCTGCTGACCTGCGCGTCGGGGCTGATCTCGACGAACTGGCTCATCTACATCGTGGCGGTGAACTCCGACCACGTGGTGGACGCGGCGCTCGGGTACTTCATCACACCGCTGGTCAGCGT
>VERS01000573.1 GCA_018882545.1 Mycobacterium sp. | reverse complement strand
CCCGCTGACCAGACCGTCGACGAACATCTTGCCGACCGGCACCGCGCCGGCGATGCCGGCCTGTCCGGCCACCAGATCGACGCTCACGCCGTTCTCGGCCAGCATGATGTTCTCCTCGGGAACCCCGGTCCGGGCGGCCAGTTTGGCGTTGGCCCGCAGGTGGCGCCAGTGGCCGTGGACCGGCATCACGTTGCGTGGGCGCACGGCGTTGTACAGGAACAGCAACTCCCCCGCGTAGGCGTGACCGGAGATGTGCACGCGGGCCTGCTGGTTGGTGACCACCCGGGCTCCGACCCGCGACAGCGCGTCGATGACCCCGTAGACCGCCTCCTCGTTCCCCGGGATCAGCGACGAACTCAGGATGATCAGGTCGTCGGCGGTGATGGAGATGCTCCGGTGCTCTCCCCGCGACATCCGGGACAGCGCCGAAAGCGGCTCGCCCTGGGTGCCGGTGGTGATCAGAACCAGTCGGTCCGGCGCCATCATCTCGGCGGCCGAGATGTCGACCACATCGGCGTCGTCGAGCCGCAGGAAACCCAGTTCGCGGGCGATGGCCATATTGCGGACCATCGAGCGGCCGACGAAGCACACCCGTCGGCCCAGTGCCACCGCGGCGTCGATGATCTGCTGAACCCGATCGACGTTGGAGGCGAAGCAGGCCACCAGCACCCGCCGGCCTTCGGCGTTGCGGATCAGCCGGTGCAGCGTCGGCCCGATCTCGCTCTCCGAGGGGCCCACTCCGGGGATCTCGGCGTTGGTGGAGTCGCACAGGAAGAGGTCCACCCCGGCGTCGCCGAGCCGCGACATGCCGGGCAGGTCGGTCGGGCGACCGTCCAGCGGCAACTGGTCAAGTTTGATGTCGCCGGTGTGCAGGACGGTTCCGGCCCCGGTGGAGATGGCCACGGCCAGCGCGTCGGGGATGGAGTGGTTGACCGCGAAGTACTGGCATTCGAACACGCCGTGCGTACTGCGCTGTCCCTCAGCGACTTCCACGAACTTCGGGTTGATACGGTGCTCCCGGCACTTGGCGGCGACCAACGCGAGGGTGAACCGGGAGCCGACCACCGGTATGTCGTCGCGCAGTTTGAGCAGGAACGGGATGGCGCCGATGTGGTCCTCGTGCGCATGAGTGAGCACCAGGGCCTCGACATCCTCCAGACGGTCCTCGATGTGGCGCAGGTCGGGCAGGATGAGGTCGATGCCCGGTTCGTCGTGGCTGGGGAAGAGCACTCCGCAGTCGATGATGAGCAGGCGGCCGAGATGCTCGAAAACTGTCATATTGCGGCCGATTTCGCCGATACCGCCCAGCGCTGTGACCCGCAGGCACCCGGGCGCCAGCGGTCCCGGTGGGCGCAGGTTGTCGATGCTCACCGCCCGGGCCGCCCGGCCGGCGACCTCATTCCGAGTACCGCCGCCGCGCGCATATCGGCAGCCAGTTCGTCTACTTGCTCCGCGGTGGCCGGCACCTGCGGCAGCCGCGGGTCGCCGACGTCGAGCCCCTGCAGCCGCAGGCCGGCTTTGGACATCGTCACCCCGCCCAGCCGGGACTGCGCGGCGTTCAGCGGGGCCAATGCCACGCTGATCTTCCGGGCGGTGGCCAGATCGCCGGAGTTCAAGGCGCTGTGCATATCCCGCAGCTGACCGGCGGCCAGGTGGCCCCAGACGCTGATGACGCCCACCGCGCCGACTGCCAGCCAGGGCAGGTTGAGCGCGTCGTCACCGGAGTAGTAGGCCAGTCCGGTCTCGGCCATGATCTGCCCGGCTCCGTGCAGATCGCCCTTGGCGTCCTTGACCGCGACGATATTGGGGTGCTCGGACAGGGCGCGAATGGTGTCCCACTCGATCGCCACCACCGAGCGGGGCGGGATGTCGTAGAGCACGACGGGGGTGTCGGTGGCGTCGGCGACGGCGGTGAAGTGGGCCAGCAGGCCGCTTTGCGGCGGCCGGGAGTAGTACGGGGTCACCACCAGCAGGCCGTGGGCACCTTCGGCCGCGCAGGCCCTGGCCAGGTGGACGCTGTGCGCGGTGTCATAGCTCCCGGCGCCGGCGATGATGCGGGCGCGGTCGCCGACGGCCTCCAGCACTGCGGCCAGCAGGGCCAGTTTCTCCTCGTCGGACGTGGTCGGGGACTCGCCGGTGGTGCCCGAGAGCACCAGGCCGTCGCATCCGGAGTCCACCAGGTGGGCGGCCAACCGCACTGCGGCCGCGGTGTCCAGGTTGCCGTCGGTGAACGGGGTCACCATCGCGGTCAGCACGGTGCCCAGCCGGGCGCTAGCGTCGAATCCGCCGGTGCTCACGGGCAATCAGGTTACCCGCTGGGCGCTACAACTCCGTAGCCAGCGGGCTGGTGGCGACCTCGGTACCGTCGGCCAGCACACTGATCTGGAAATCGGCGAACACCGCGGGTGCGACGGCCGTCAACTCACGCAGGCAGGCGATGGCCAGCCGACGGATCTCGACGTCGGCGTGTTCGCTGGCCCGCATCGCGATGAAAT
>VERS01000572.1 GCA_018882545.1 Mycobacterium sp. | reverse complement strand
GGACAGGAACGGCCCGGCGTCGAGTTTGGGTAGCGGGAGGACGTCGAGTGCACCCGGTTGGCCGGCGACCAGTTGCAGATACGAGCCGGTGAACGGTGTCTTGGTGAGGCTGGCTATCTGGTCGGTGTCGATGGCGTACACCTGCTGGAACCCGGCCTCGGTGAACGGCTTTTTGCCGTCGGTGGGCGCGGTCTCGGAGTCCCGCAGTCGCCCCGCGATGGTCACCGTCCCGGTGGGCGGATCGGGGACCGGGGGCACTTCGGTACCCCGGTTGGGTCGGACGTAGCCGCGGTTGACCAGCACCGTCGGCCCACCGTCCACCGCGAAGCCGGTGAGCACCTCGTAGGCCGGCGCCCCGGCGATGACCCGCAACCGGACCAGCACCTCGGCTTCGGGCAGATAGCGGCCGGTCGCTGTCACCGGCCGCCATTGCGCGTCGGGCGCTGATGAGTCCTGTTGCGGCAGAAGTGTTTTCACCGGAACCGGATCGGCCGTCAGCGACGCTTCGATCTGTCGGTTCTCCCGGGAGGTCCGGGTGTTCTTGCCCAGTTGCCACGGCGCCAGCACCGTCAGAGCCAGATAGGTGAACATCGCCACCACCAGGGCCAGCGCGATCCACCCCGGGCGCAGCAGGAAGGCCAGCCGCTTCACCGGGCCGATCCTCCGCGTCTCGCCAGTGCTTCGTCCACCCAGTCGTGCAGACCGGGCAGCGCGGCCTCGATGACGTCGAAGGCCACGACGAAGTCTGAGAGGTCGCCGTAGTAGGGATCCTCGACATCGGGAACGTGACTACCGGTGCGCGGATCGAACGACCGCAGCATCCGCACCCGGTCCGGTTCGGCACCCATCTCGCTCAAGATTCGGAAGTGGTTGCGGCCCAGCGCGATCAGCAGATCCGCGGACAGATGGTCATCGCCGACCTGGGCCGCGGAATGCGCGGTGGGATAGCCCCGTTCGGCCAGCACCCGGACTGCTCGATGATCGGCCCCCGAGCCGACGTGCCAGTCGCCGGTTCCCGCACTGGTCACCCGGACCTTCTCGGAAAGGCCGCGCTGGGCGATCTGGTGGGCGAACATCTTCTCCGCCATCGGGGATCGGCAGATGTTTCCGGTGCAGACGAACGTCACATGCACCCGGTGGGGTCGTTGCCGGCCGCGTTCAGACACCGAGCACCTCCCGCAGTTCGGCCACGGTGGCGACATGGGCGACCGCGGTATCGGTCGAATCGCACCCTCCGTAGCCCCAGCCCACCACAACGGTGCCGATGCCGTGGACGGCGGCCCCTTCGACGTCGTGGGCCCGATCGCCGACCATCACGACCCGGTCCGGGAGCGGGTCGAGTTGGGCCAGTGCATGGGCCAGCACGTCGGCTTTGCCCGCGCGCCGCCCGTCCAGACTCGACCCGGCGATCACCTCGAAGAGCCCGGCGATACCGAAGTGCTCGAGAATGTGCCGTGCCGTCGGCTCGGCCTTGGAGGTGGCCACCGCCAGGCGCACCCCGGCCGCCTGGAGGTCGGCGAGCACCTCGGTGATCCCGTCGAAGAGGGTGTTCATCGACCAGCCCCGGCTGGTGTAGTCGGCCCGGTAGGCCGTGACGGCCTCGTCGACGCGATCGCCCAGACCCAGTTGGGACAGGGTCTGCTGCATCGGTGGGCCGACCACCAGGGCGGCCAGATCCCCGGCGGGGATCTCGGCGCCGACGACGTCGAGGGCATGCCGGAAGCTGGCGAGGACCCCGTGTGCCGAATCGGTCAGGGTGCCGTCCAGATCGAAGATCACCAACTGGGGGCGAGGGCGGGCCGCGGTGGTGCGCACGGCTTCATTGTCCCTGACGGCCTCGGTGCGACCGGAGACTACTGTGCTACTGGTGAGCGAGCAGGGTGCGCGGCCGGCCGCGCGCTACCACGGGGACCAGGCCGCAACGCCGGGCATGCTCGACTTCGCCGTCAATGTCCGGCACCGGCATCCGCCGGAGTGGCTGCGCCGGCGGCTGGCCGCCCGGCTCGCCGATCTGGGGTGTTATCCGGGCGTCGCCGACCACGAGGCCGCGGTGGAGGCGGTGGCGCGCCGCCACGGCGTCGCCGAAGACCGGGTACTGCTGCTGGCCGGCGGGTCGGAGGGGTTCGCGCTGCTGCCTGCGCTTCGCCCCCGCCTGGCCGCATTGCTCGCCCCGTCGTACACCGAACCGGAGGTGCTGCTGAGCACAGCCGGAGTGCCGGTCGCACACGTTGTGCTCCGGTCGCCGTTCGCGTTGGCCGACCCGGTGGTGCCGGAGACGGCCGATCTGGTCGTCCTGGGCAACCCCACCAACCCGACCGGAGTGCTGCATCCCCGCGAGGCGGTGCTGGCGTTGCGGCGGCCGGGCCGACTGGTCGTGGTCGACGAGGCTTTCGCTGACGCCGTACCCGGCGAACCGGAGTCGCTGGCCGGGCTGAACCTGCCGGATGTGGTGGTGCTGCGCAGCCTCACCAAGACCTGGGCGCTGGCCGGGCTGC
>VERS01000018.1 GCA_018882545.1 Mycobacterium sp. | reverse complement strand
CGCGCGTGGTACGCGCTGGCCAGCAGCAGCGGTGTGACCAGTCCCGGTCGGTCCAACGTAGCGAGCACGTCGCGCAGGTTGGGTTCGTCGCGTTCACAGAACGCCACCCTGACGTCGAGCCAGGGCCGCAGCCGGCGGATCTGCGCGGCTATCGCGTGCGTGGTGGCCGACGAGCGCGGGTCGGCACTGCCGTGGGCGGTCAGCACCATTGCCGGATGCCGCAGGATGCTCATGAGACGTGCAACCCGCACTCGGTCTTGGTCAGTCCCTGCCAGCGCCCGCTGCGCGGATCGGCGCCCGCGACCGGCCGTCCGGTGCACGGTGCGCACCCGATCGACGGATACCCCTCGTCCACAAGCGGATTCACCAGCACGCCGTTGGCCTCCACGTAGTCACGCATGTCGTCGTCGGTCCAAGCCGCCAACGGGTTGACTTTCACCAGCTTGAACGCCTCGTCGAAACTGATCAACGGCGCACTGGCCCGGGTGGGGGATTCAACCCGGCGGATCCCGGTGACCCAGGCCGCATAGCCACTGAGCGCACGGCCTAAGGGGACGACCTTGCGCAGCCGGCAGCACTCATGCGGGTCGCGGGCGAACAGATCCCTGCCCATCAGTCGATCCTGCTCTGCCACAGTGTGTTCGGGGGTCACATTGACCACCCGGACGTCGTAGACGGCTTCGACGGCGTCGCGGGTCCCGATGGTCTCCGCGAAGTGATACCCGGTGTCCAGAAACAGCACATCCACCCCCGGTCGGACTTTGGCAGCCATGTCCACCAGCACCGCATCCTGCATATTGGAGGCCACCACATAGGAGGGGCCGAAGTGCCGGTCGGTCCAGGCCAGCAGATCTGCGGCGGCGGCGCCGTCCAACTCGGCCGCACCGCGGGCGGCCAACTCGCGCAACTGATCCTCGGTCATCGCATCCGCGCGAGCGCTCATCGGGGTCTGTTCGCTCTTCGCGCGAGCGCTCATCGGGGTCTGTTGGCTCTTCGCGCGAGCGCTCATCGGGGTCTGTTGGCTCTTCGCGCGAGCGCTCATCGCAATAACTCCTCGTCAGCGCGCACAGCCCACTGCGCGAACCGTTCCCCGGGCTCACGCTCAGCGATGAAGTTGCGCACCACCCGCTCGATATAGTCACCCAACTCACCGCTGGAAACCTTGTGCTGGCGCAGTTTCCGGCCGAAGTTGCTGTCCAGGCCCAGGCTGCCGCCGAGGTGCACCTGGAATCCCTCGACCGGGCCGCTTTGGCCGTCCTGGCTGTCGTCGATCATCTGGCCCTTGAATCCGATGTCGGCCACCTGAATCCGAGCACACGAGTTAGGACAACCGTTGAGGTGGACGCTGATCGGCACGTCGAGTTCGGCGTTGAGGTCGGCCAGTCGCGCCTCGAGGTCGGGTACCAGCGACTGCGCCCGCACCCGTGTCTCGGCGAAGGAGAGCTTGCAGAACTCGATCCCGGTGCAGGCCATCAGGTTCCGCCGCCACCGTGACGGCCGCGCCGACAGCCCGAGTGCCTCTAGGCCGGCGATCACTTCGTCGACCCGGTCGTCGGGGACGTCCAGGACGATCAGCTTCTGGTGCGGGGTGAACCGGATCCGGTCGGATCCCACCTTCTCGGCCAGGTCGGCGACGGCGGTGAGGATGGTCCCCGACACGCGCCCGGCGATGGCGGCCACCCCGACGGCGTTGAGTCCGTTCCGGAGCCGTTGCACACCGACGTGGTCGATGGGGTGCACGACCGGCTCCGGCGCCGGGCCGTCGATCAGGGGCCGCTTGAGGTACTCCCGTTCGAGAACATCCCGGAACTTCTCCGCCCCCCAATCCTTGACCAGGAACTTCAGGCGGGCCTTGGACCGCAGCCTGCGGTAGCCGTAGTCCCGGAACAGGCTTACGACGGCCTCCCACACGTCGGGCACCTCCTCCAGTGGCACCCAGGCTCCCAGGCGTTGGACCAGCATCGGATTCGTCGACAGGCCGCCGCCGACCCACAGATCCAGGCCGGGGCCGTGCTCGGGGTGGTGCACGCCGACGAAGGCGACGTCGTTGATCTCGTGCACGACATCCTGCAGGCCGCTGATCGCGGTCTTGAACTTGCGCGGCAGGTTGGCGTACTCGGGCTTGCCGATGTAGCGGCGGACGATCTCCTCGATCGCCGGGGTGGCGTCGATCACCTCTGCCAACGACTCCCCGGCCAGCGGCGAGCCCAGCACCACCCGCGGGCAGTCGCCGCAGGCCTCGGTGGTCTGCAGGCCGACGCTGTCCAGCCGCCGCCAGATCTCCGGCATGTCCTCGATACGGATCCAGTGGTACTGGACGTTCTGCCGGTCGGAGATATCGGCGGTGTCGCGGGCGAACTCAGTGGAGATCTGGCCGAGCGTCCGCAGTGCCGCGGCGGTCAGTGCACCGCCGTCGCTGCGCACCCGAAGCATGAAGTAGGGCGCCTCGATGAGGTCGGTGTTCTCCTCACCGGTGAAGGTGCCGTCGTAACCCTCCTTGCGCTGGGTGTAAAGGCCCCACCAGCGCAGCCGGCCGCGCAGGTCGGTCTTGTCGATACTGTCGAAACCCTGTTTGGCGTAGATGTTCTCGATGCGCTCCCGCACGTTGAGGGCGGGATCCTCCCGCTTGAACACCTCGTTGGGGTTGAGCGGGTCGGTTTGGCCGAGGGCCCACTGGCCCTCGCTGCGGGATTTGGCCTGGGTCATGAGAGCTCCTGGGATTTCGGAGCCGGCAATCGAATAGCAGCGTCCACCGGGGCTGGTCGGCGGCGCAGATCCGATGGCCAGCTGGCGAGCAGTGGGACGGGTCTACGGCATCACGCCGGACAACAACAGCTGCAGACTCGCTTGAGATCGACGTGTCGCCGCACCACCAGCGCCACCGGGCGCGAAGGGGCGGAGGCGGACATGGAGGTCATTGTGCCATGACCGGGTCAGGTTGCCCTAACCGAACGTCCCTCGCCGGCCGGCGCGCTGACCGACCCTGGCGGCACTCTGGAACACTCGACGGCGTGCCACACCCGGTGTTCGACCCGGCGCTGCCGGAGCCGGCCCTGACGCCGGGTTCGGCTTTCGGCATCTACGTGCACGTGCCGTTCTGTGCGACCCGGTGCGGCTACTGCGACTTCAACACCTACACCGCCGGGGAACTCGGTGGCAGCACCCCCGACGGGTGGCTGGCGGCGCTGCGTGCCGAACTGGCGATAGCCGCCGCCACCGTGGGTCCGGTCCCGGTCGACACCGTCTTCGTCGGCGGCGGCACGCCCTCCCTGCTGGGCGCGCGACGACTCACCGACGTGCTGGACGCCGTTCGGGCCAACTTCGTCCTGGCACCGGGCGCCGAGGTCACCACCGAGGCCAACCCGGAGTCCACCTCCCCGGAATTCTTCGCCGCCATCAGGGCGGCCGGTTTCACCCGGGTCTCGCTGGGCATGCAATCGGCCTCGCCGCGGGTGCTGGCCGTGCTGGACCGGACGCATTCACCGGGGCGGGCCGCGGCGGCCGCCGGCGAGGCCCTGGCTGCCGGTTTCGCCCATGTCAACCTCGACCTCATCTACGGCACGCCAGGGGAGTCCGACGCGGACCTGGCGGCCTCGCTGGAGGTAGCACTGGAGTCCGGCGTCGACCACGTGTCGGCTTACGCACTGATCGTCGAGGACGGCACCGCACTGGCGCGGCGAGTGGCCCGCGGGGAGCTCTGTGCCCCCGACGACGACGTCCTGGCTGCCCGTTACCGGCTCATCGACGAGCAACTCAGCGCCGCGGGACTGAGCTGGTACGAGGTGTCCAACTGGAGTCGGCCGGGTGGGCAGTGCCGGCACAATGAGGGCTACTGGGGCGACGGGCAATGGTGGGGCGCCGGACCTGGCGCGCACGGTTTCCTGGGAGACCTCCGGTGGTGGAACGTCAAGCATCCCAGCACATACGCCGAAAGGCTGGCGGGCGGAGGCTCCGCGGTGGCGGGCTTCGAGCGGGTCAGCCCGGCGGAGCGTCACACCGAGCAGGTGCTGCTGGGCATCCGGCTGCGCCGCGGACTGCCTATCGCCGTCCTCAGCGGCGCTGAACTGCAGCGCGCGTGTCGGGCGGTCGCCGACGGCCTGCTCGTCACCGCCGGGGAGCGGTTGATTCTGACCGACCGGGGCCGGCTGCTGGCCGACGCCGTCGTGCGGGACCTGCTCGACTGATCCCCAGTCACACCAAAAAAGTAGGGCCGCGAGACGGGGTCTGGAGCGTCTCGCGGCCCTACTGGGAGGGGGGGCTATTCGACGGCGTACAGCGGAAGTCCGCTGGGGCCGAAGTTCAGGGTGTGCGTGTTGTTGGGCGGTTCGGAGTAGATCGCCGCGTGGCCGGTGCGGGTGCACACCGTGCTGGTGCCCGTGTCCAGGCAGTCCGCCGACTCAGTGGCGCCGGCGAGTGGAGCCGCGGCGATCGCGGCAGCGGCGCCCGCGAGCAGGGCCGGTGCGAGGAACTTGGCGGCGAGGGGTTTGATCATTGGGGTTTGTCCTTTCCGTCCTGGGCGGTGAAAGCTTCACCGGCGGTGAAGGTTTCGGCTCTCGCCGCTGTCGTGACTTCGGCTTCCGCCGCTATGCCTTAAGCGTAGGTAGGACCGGCGCTGCGGTCACGTCCTTCATAGGAAACCCATATCCATTATTCGCGATCCCCAGTTCACGAGTTTCGGAAACGGTGACGGCGCGGTCCTCGGCGGTGTCGTAGAACAGGCCCGACACCGACAGCCGGCCCTGCGCGAGCAGTCCGCGAACGAGGGGGTGTTGCGCGACGATCTTTGCCTGCACCGCGACGTTCACCACGCTGAGCTGATCGGCGGCGCCCAGTCCGTTGCGGGCCGCACAGCGGGCCAGGGGATGCTCGCCGTCCCGGTAGGCCGCCCGGGTGGTCTCGGTGTGGACCAGCCACGACCTCAGGCTGGGGTCCGCCGACGGGCGCTGGCCGCAGACCAACGCGGCATGCATAGCGCTGCAGTCGGAATGGCCGCAGACGACGATCGAGGACACCTCGAGTTCTTTGACGGCGTAGGCGATGGCGGCTTCGATGGAAAGATCGAATTGTCCTGCTGGAACCAGGTTTCCGACGTTGCGCACGATGAACAGATCGCCGGGGTCACTGCCCATGATGGCGTTGGGAAAAATCTTCGGGTCGGTGCAGGTGATGAACAGCGTCCGCGGATTCCGGGGTTTGTTGCTCGCGCGCAGCGCGGGCAGCATGTCGTGGTCTCCGGTTCTGTGACCCGGGCCCTGCTCGACGACCACCGTGCCGCCGGTGGCCTCGTGCTGGCGCTGCCACTCGGTGAGAAAGTCTCTGGCTGCGTGGTCGGTGAAGGTGACCGACATCCGCATCCGCACGCGGCTGCCGGGCGGCACCGAAACCAGCGCCTGGTGCAGGCGCGGCAGCGACAGGAAGGTGCACGACCCCTCGAGGTCAACCCGCCAGTCGCCGTCGGGATCCGGCTCGGCCACCACCCGCGTGCGGGCCAGTCGCCACAGAGTCATCAGAACCGATACGGCCAGGCCCAGCAGCACCCCGTTGAGCAGATTGAGGAAGACCACACCGAGCAGGGTCACCAGGTACACGGCGATGTCCCCGGTCCTCCGGGCGGTCTTGATGTGAGTGATCTTGACCAGCTGGACGCCGATCACGACCAGCAGGCCGGCCAGTGCGGCCGTGGGGATCTTCTCGGCGAGCCAGGCAAAGGGCAGGGCGAAGACGAGGACCCATACGCCGTGCAGAACGCTGGACGCGCGGGTCCGCGCACCGGCGGCGACGTTGGCCGAACTGCGGACGATGACCCCGGTGACCGGCAGACCGCCGATCGAGCCGGAGACCATATTGGCCGTCCCCTGCCCGACCAGTTCCCGGTCCAGGTCGCTGCGCACTCCGGTGTGCATGCGGTCGACGGCCACGGCGGTGAGCAGGCTCTCAACGCTGGCGATCAAGGCGACGGTCAGCACGCCGGCAGCAAAGGCGCCCCAGTTGCCGTCCGGCAGGCTCGGCAGGGCGACGGCGTCCAGCAGCGAGCCGTCCAGGGCGATTTTGGGCACATCCGGGGCCAGTACCAGGGCCGCCACGCTGGCCACGATGATCGCGACCAGGGGTCCGGGGACTTTTCGGAGGGCCGGTGGGACCCGGCGCCACGCGACCAGGATCGCGATCACCAGTAATCCGAGTGCCAGGCCGGGGCCATCGGCGCCGGCCAGGTCCGCCGGCAGGTTGACGATGTTGTGCCACGCCGAGCTCTGCGATTGACCGCCGAGCAGGACATGCACCTGCTGCAGGGCGATGGTGATGCCGATACCGGCCAGCATCGCATGCACCACCATCGGCGAGATCGCCAGCGCGGCACGTCCCACTTTGCTCAGTCCGAACAGGATCTGCAGCACTCCCGCGCAGACGGTGATGGCGCAGGTCACCTTCCAGCCGAACTCCGCGATCAACCCCGCCACGATCACCGTCAGGCCGGCGGCCGGTCCGCTGACTTGCAACGGCGAGCCGCCGAGTGCGCCGGCCACCAGCCCGCCGACGATGGCGGCGATCAAGCCGGCCAGCGGCGGAGCGTCGGAGGCGACCGCAATCCCCAGTGACAGCGGCAGCGCGACGAGGAACACCACCAACGAGGCGGGCACGTCGTAACGCAGGACCGTACGGGCGAGGCTTTCCCGGCGAGAACGATCGTCGCCCGGAACCGCTGCCGGAGGTGTTGTGAGAGTGGCCATGTGGCCGAGAGTAGGTATCGGCCATGGCTGGGCCAAGGGCGCACCGGGCACGCATAGAATATCCATATCGAGCACCGAGATGTCAGAAAAATTACCGAAAGATAACGCAGCAGGTACGCCGATAGCGCTCAGGCGCAAAGCTTTTGGGAGCCAGCGATTACACAGGTTCGGGAAATATATGAAACCCATATGGCATTCATGACATACCGAAGCGAGATGCCCAGAATTGGACTATGACTGTGACGGTGACCCCCAGAACTCAGCGTCAACGCCCGGCCATCCTGGGCCAACTTCCGCGGATCACCCGGCCCGACGGATCCCCGATCCGCGTGTTGCTGGTCGATGACGAACCGGCGTTGACCAACCTGCTGAAAATGGCCCTGCACTATGAGGGCTGGCAGATCGAGGTGGCCCGCGACGGCCAGGAAGCCCTGACCAAGTTCGCCGACTTCGAACCCGACCTGCTCGTGCTCGACATCATGCTGCCCGACACCGACGGGCTGCAGATCCTCAAGACCATCCGGCAGTCCGAGGCCTACACTCCGACCCTGATGCTGACCGCCCGCGACTCCGTCCTGGACCGGGTGACGGGTCTGACCGCCGGTGCCGACGACTACCTGACCAAACCCTTCAGTCTGGAAGAACTCGTCGCACGGTTGCGGGGGCTGCTTCGCCGGTCCAAGGCGATGGCCGCACCCGATGACGAGGTTCTCACCGTCGGCGATCTCGTTCTCGACGGCGCTAGCCGGGAGGTCACCCGAGCCGGTGAGCCGATCTCGCTGACCGTCACCGAATTCGAGTTGTTGCGGTATCTGATGCGCAACCCGAGGCGGGCGATCAACCGTGCCGAGATTCTCGATCGGGTCTGGAACTACCGCTTCGGCGGCAAGTCCAGCGTCGTCGACCTTTATATCTCGTACCTGCGCCGCAAGATCGACACCGGCCGCGAGCCGATGATCCACACCGTGCGCGGAGTCGGGTACATGCTGCGACCGCCACAGTGATCGACTGGTTGCGACGGCGTTCACTGCGCCGGCAACTGGTCATCGGCGTCAGCGCAATCGTGAGTTCGGTTCTGATCGGAACCGGGGCGGTTGCCATCATGAGCTTGCGCAATGAGGTTGACGCCCTCTCCGATGCGCAGGTGGCGAACTCCCTCTCCGCGTTCAAATACTCCTACACCAAGGCCCGACGCGGCGAGCTGACGTTCCCGGGCCAGGCGCCGGGCACGGTGATCGTGCTGCTCAGCAGTGGAGCGCCGGTGTTCAGTGCCTCATTCAGCGACGGGGAACCGGTCCCGGCCCCCGACGGGGCGTTGCGGGCGGTGCAGGCCATCCAATGGGACACCGGCGACCCGCGTACCGTCCGATTCGACGGCCTGGGCCCCTATCGGGTGGGAAGCCGCGACATCGGCAACGGCGAGCGGCTGGTCTCGGCGGTCTCCCTGGAAGCCGCCCACCGGACCCTGAAACACAACACCGTGATCGTGGCAGGACTGGTGCTGGTGGCTCTGCTGGTGACCGCGGTCGGGACCGTCCTCGTGGTGCGCCAGGCACTTCGGCCACTGAGGCGAGTCGCCGCGATCGCCGGCCACGTGGCGACGCTGCCGTTGGACGCCGCCGAGTACCGCATCACCGCGCGGGTGTCGGATCGGGACGCCGACCGGGAGACCGAGGTCGGCGTCCTGGGTACCACGCTCAACCAGATGCTGGACAACGTCGACTCGGCGCTGACCGGGATGGCCGATTCGGACCGGCGCATGAAGCAATTCCTCACCGATGCCAGCCACGAGTTGCGCACCCCGTTGGCGGCCATCCTCGGCTACGCCGAACTGACCCGCCAGGAAAGTCAGCTGCTGCCGCCGATGACCGAGTACGCGCTGGAACGTATCGAGGCCGAGTCGCGGCGGATGTCGACGCTGGTGTCGGATCTGCTGTTGCTGTCCCGGCTTGAGGAGGGACAGGATCTGCAATTGGAGGATCTGGATCTGTGCGATCTGGTGGCCGACGCCGTCAATGACGCCGCAGTCACCGCCCCCGGTCATCGGTTCGTCACCGACTTGCCCAACCAGGCGGTGTGGGTGCGCGGGGACCGCGCGCGTCTACAGCAACTGGTCGTCAACCTGCTGGGCAACGCGCGGGTCCACACCCCGGAGGGCGTGACGGTCACCGCGGGGGTCGCGCGCACCGGCACTGGCACGGTTGAGCTCACGGTGGCTGATGATGGACCTGGAATCCCGGCGGGGATCATGCCGAACCTGTTCGGCCGATTCGTCCGCGCGGACAAGGCGCGCTCCCGCGAAATGGGTTCCAGCGGACTGGGTCTGGCTATTGTCGCCTCGATCGTCGAGGCCCACGGCGGAACGGTCACTGCTGATTCGGTACCGGGCCGCACCGTCTTCTCGGTACTGCTTCCCGCCACTCCCGGCGACATCTGACTCTGCGGCGACATCTGACTCTGCGGCCACACCTGACTCTCTCCGTGCGGACAAAAGAGTAGGGCCGCGAGGCGCCCGGCGGTCGGGGGGCGTCCTCGCGGCCCTACTGGGCGGGGGGCTAGGGCGCGTCTCCTGAATCGGTAGTGCCTACGCGGGAATGTATTACAGCGCAGGCCAGTAGGACGCCGCCGAGGTAGGTCAGGGCGTATTTGTCGTACCGGGTGGCGATGCCGCGCCATTGTTTGAGCCGGTTGAAGCCGCGTTCGACGGTGTTGCGGTGTTTGTAGATCCGCCCTGAGAATGCCGGTGGACGCCCACCGGCCGATCCCTTGGCCTTGCGTTGGACGATCTGATCGCGGCGTTCGGGGATCGTGTGTTTGATTCTTCTGGAACGTAATTCGGCCCGTGTGCTCGGATGTGAATACGCCTTGTCGGCGAGCAATCGGAAGTCGCTGCCGTGAAGTTCGCGGTCCTTGCAGTGCCCGGCATAGTCGTCGAGCAGTGGCACCAACTGGGGGTTGTCGCCGGCCTGGCCTGCGGTCAGCCGGACCGTGACCGGTGCTTGCCGTTGATCGGTCAGCGCGTGGATCTTGGTGGTGAGTCCGCCGCGAGATCGTCCGATCGCGTGGTCGTCGGGCTCATCGGCGGATTTCTTGTAATTCGACAGAGCCCCCTGTGTGCAGCGTGTCCGAACGGGCACCCGCCGCGTGCTGATGCGCCCGCACGCAGGTCGAATCCACCGACAGCAGTCGCTCGACGTCGTCTGCCATGGCCGCCTCGAGCCCGAACACCGCGGAGACCCGGACGAACATCTTGTCGTAGGTGCCGTCCAACGACCAGCGGTGATGCCGTTTCCAGACTGTCTGCCAGGGCCCGAACTCCGCAGGCAGGTCCCGCCACGGACTACCCGTCCGGAATCGCCACGCGATGCCTTCCAGGATCCGGCGGTG
Source organism: Mycobacterium sp. (assembly GCA_018882545.1). Lineage (GTDB taxonomy): Bacteria > Actinomycetota > Actinomycetes > Mycobacteriales > Mycobacteriaceae > Mycobacterium. The sequence continues at coordinate 850 of VERS01000018.1, read as the reverse complement.
GTCGCCGAACCTGTTGCCCCGCTTGCCCACATCCGAGGGCATCAACGGCTCAACAGCTGCCCAGAACTCCTCAGAAATCACACCCGTCCGCGTCACCGACTAATAGTCGCTGGTCAGGACCCGACCATTCGGGAGACACGCCCTAGTCGAGTGCGAACACCGGCGGCATCGGCCCGGCGCCGAAGGGGTTGCCGCCCGGCGCAATCGAGAAGGACTGCCGGTCGACGTCCGGCCGGACGATGATCGCGGCGCTCCCGGCGCGGGTGCACACCGAGGCGATGCCGCTGTCGTCACAGCTGGCCGCGGTGTTCGCGGCGGCCGCCGGTGCGAGTATCACGGCCGCAGCGGCGGCGCCTGCCAGGAAGATCGGGGCGAGAATCTTGGTGGCCATTGTCATTTCCCTTTCTGTAGTGGGGCGGTGAAACCTTCACCGGCGGTGTCGGTCTCGGCTCTCTCGCCCGTGACTTCAGCCTAAGACCGGCCTGCCGGGCCGTCACGCCCTTCATAGCAAAGACATATTTTTGCTTCGCGATGTGGGATTCGCTATTTCCGGAATGTTCTCTGGTGGCCGGAAGGCGGGCGCACCCCCGGCGATTCTTTGACAACGGTATGAGCTTCGTGAATTGCAGTTCGTATGTACCTACCGTGGTGTCAGCGGCGCCGCGGGCCAATCCCCCTCGGCCCGTGGATTTTCCACCACGCAGAGGGATTACGAAAGGGAACAGACCATGAACGCAGCCAACTCGACTCCGAACGACAGCCCGACGAGATCACACTTTCTGAGGCCCCTCGTGGTGGCGGTCGCGACTGCAGTCGCCATCGCCGTGATGCCGGCCGCCGAGGCCACCGC
>VERS01000571.1 GCA_018882545.1 Mycobacterium sp. | reverse complement strand
GCCCTCGACGGTGAATTCCGGATAGGTCATTCGCGCCCCAGATCGCGGTGCAGCACCCGGACCGACAACTGGCGGTTCTCGCCGAGCAGTCCGGCCAGCGCCTCGGCGATCGCCACGCTGCGGCGTTTACCGCCCGTGCAGCCGATCGCCACCGTCATGTACCGCTTCCCCTCGCGCAGGTAGCCGTCGGCCACCAGCTTCAACAGCTGATGGTAGGTCTGCAGGAACTCCGTCGCTCCGGGTTGGGCCAGCACGTAGTCACGGACCGCCGGCGACTGCCCGGTCTGCGGCCGCAACGCGTCCACCCAGTGCGGGTTGGGCAGGAACCGGACGTCCATCACCATGTCGGCGTCCATCGGCAGGCCGTATTTGAAGCCGAAGGATTCGACCGTGACGGCGGTCTGCGCGATCGTCTCAACGCCGAAAGCGTTTTCGATACTGGCCCGCAGCGTCGGAACCGACAGCGCCGAGGTGTCGATGATCAGGTCCGCGCCGGCACGAACCGGCGAAAGCATCGCCCGCTCCGCGGCAATCCCCTCGGCCAGGGTCTGATTGCCCTGCAGCGGATGACTGCGCCGGTTGTTCTCGTAACGGCGCACCAGGATCTCGTCGGAGGCCTCCATGAACAACACCCGCGGGATGATGTTGCGGTCGGCGAGGTCCCTGCGGACCGCATCGAGGTCGCCGGTGAACCCCCGTGAGCGCACGTCCATCACGACCGCCAGCTGGGTGATGCGGGAGCCGGCCGCCAGACCGAGATCGACCATCCGGGCGATCAGTTCGGGCGGCAGATTGTCAGCGACATACCAGCCGAGGTCCTCGAGCACCTTGGCGGCAGTCCCGCGGCCGGCGCCGGACAGCCCCGTCACCAGCACGACGTCGATGGCCGAGGCGTCGGCGCCCTGGAGATCATCGGCTTGGCCGGGGGATGTCATGAGTGGCCTGTCAGCGGTGGGTCGGTCGGCGGTGAGTCGGTCGGCGGTGAGTCGGTCGGCGGTGGTTCACAGCGCCTGCTGAGCATCTTGGCCGACTACCTCGACCGGTGCAGCGGTTTGCTGCCCACCGAGCGCCGCCAGAACGGCAGCGGCGGTGGTCGCGCCGATGCCGGGCACCTCCGTGATCTCAGCGACGGTGGCCGCACGCAACCGGGCGACCGACCCGAAATGGGTCACCAGAGCCTTGCGCCTGGCTTCGCCTAGGCCCCGCACATCATCCAACGCCGAGGCGGTCATCCGCTTGGACCGCTTGCTGCGGTGGTAGGAGATCGCGAACCGGTGTGCTTCGTCGCGCACCCGTTGCAGCAGATACAGACCCTCGCTGTTGCGTGGTAGGACAACCGGATCCGGTTCGCCCGGCACCCATACCTCCTCCAACCGTTTGGCCAGCCCGATCACCGCGACGTCGGTGACACCGAGTTCATCGAGGACCGCCCGGGCCGCATTCACCTGCGGAACACCGCCGTCGACCACGAAGAGGTTGGGGGGGTAGGCGAACCGGCGCTTGCCGATATCGGGATCGGCACCGTCACAACCGGTCTCCCGGACATGGCGCAGGAACCGCCGGCGGGTGATCTCGGCGATGGAGGCCACGTCGTCGGAGCGCCCCTGGCCGGCGGCCTCCCGAATGGCGAAATGCCGGTAATCGGACTTCCGCGGCAGGCCGTCCTCGAACACCACCAGCGAGCCCACCACGTCGGTGCCCTGAACGTGGCTGATGTCGATGCACTCGATGCGCAGGGGCGCCTCCGCCAGACCCAGCGACTCCTGGATATTGTGCAGCGCCGCCGATCTGGCGGTGAAGTCCCCGGCCCGTTTGAGTTTGTGTTGCTGCAAAGCCTCCCGAGCGTTGCGGTGCACCGTCTCGGCCAATGCCCGCTTGTCACCGCGTCGCGGCACCCGCAGCACAACCCGCGATCCGCGCAGGCTCGACAACCAGCAGGCCAGTTCCGCGGCATTGGGGGGCAGGCAGGGCACCAGCACCTCCCGGGGCACCGGGTTGCTGGATTCATCTGCTGCGCCGCCCAATTCGGCTCCCGGCGGGCCGCCCAATTCGGCCCCGGGCCCGCCCAATTCGGCTTCAGCGCCGTAGAACTGGGTGAGGAACTGCTCGACCAGTGCCGCTTCGGCAGACTCCCCCGGCTCGCCGGGTTTCTCCACGATCCACCCGCGCTGCCCGCGAACCCGACCGCCCCGCACATGGAACACCTGGACGGCGGCCTCCAGCGGATCGTCGGCGAAGGCGACCACGTCGGCGTCGGTCCCGTCGCCGAGGACGACGGCCTGCTTCTCCAGGGCTCGTTTCAGCGCGCCGAGGTCGTCGCGCAGTCGTGCTGCTCGTTCGAAGTCCAGTTCGGCGGCGGCGACGGACATCTGCCGTTCCAGGTCCCGGGCGAACCTGTCGGTCTTGCCGGACAGGAAATCGCAGAAGTCCGCGACGATCTCACGGTGGCGTTGCGCGCTCACCCGACCCACACACGGCGCGGCACACTTGTCGATGTAACCCAACAGGCAGGGAC
>VERS01000570.1 GCA_018882545.1 Mycobacterium sp. | reverse complement strand
GGCCAGCACGGCCACCGTCTGCTCGGGATGGGCCAGTGCCCACCGGGCGGCCACCACCGCCCCCAGCGACACCCCACCGACCGCGATCCGGCCCGCGGGCGCCCGTTCCAGTGCCCGGTCCAGTGCGTCGAGGTAACCCTCGACCAGACGGGTCGGCTCCGGGGCCGCCAGGACGACGATCGCGCCGGCCCCTCGCAGCGGGCCGGCCAGGGCTCGTCGCAGGTAGTCGTCATCCGAACCGGTCCCGGGCAGCAGGACTGTCACCACGCCGTCTACGCTGACCGCCACCACTCGATCGTGCACCTCGTGGCGCGGTCGGCGGAAGAGGTCTACCGTGACGGTGGTCGGTGTGAACACCGAGTGACCGGAAACCGATGACCCCAGGAGGGGCGAAATGGCCACGGCCGAAGGTTTTGTGCGGCGGTTGACCCGCAAGCTGACGGAGAATCCCGAGGACCGCGACGTTGAGGAGTTGACCGGCGAGGCGGCCACCACCGGTGCGCAACGCGCGGTCGACTGCCAGCGCGGCCAGGAGGTCACCATGGTCGGCACGTTGCGGACCGTCGAGACCAACGCCAAAGGCTGCGCGGGCGGGGTCCGGGCCGAACTGTTCGACGGCACCGACACCGTCACTCTGGTCTGGCTGGGGCAGCGTCGGATACCCGGCATCGAATGTGGCCGCACCCTTCGGGTTCGCGGCCGGCTGGGCAACCTGGACTCCGGCGGCAAGGCGATCTACAACCCGCACTACGAGATCCAGCGTTGACGGTCGGCGATTCCGCGTCGGGTGCGAAACCGCCGCCTGGCCAGGCTCTGCTGGGCCAGATGGGCGGGGTCAGTGGCCTGATCTACTCCGCGCTGCCGGTGGCGGTCCTGGTCCCGGTGAACACGGCCTTCGGGCTGCTGCCGGCGCTGTTCTCGGCGTTGGGGGTGGCCGCGGCGATCCTGGTCTGGCGGCTGCTGCGCCGTGATTCGGTGCAGCCTGCGCTCGCCGGATTCCTCGGCGTCGGGATCAGTGCCCTGATCGCCTGGATCGTCGGAGCCTCCAAGGGGTACTTCCTGCTGGGCATCTGGACATCGCTGCTGTGGGCGACGGTGTTCGGGCTGTCGGTGCTGATTCGCCGGCCGGTGGTCGGCTACGTGTGGAGCTGGGTCACCGGCCGCGACCGCAGCTGGCGGCGCTCCCGACGAGCGCTGCTGGCCTTCGATGCCGCGACGCTGACCTGGGTAGCGGTGTTCGGGTCGCGATTCGTCGTCCAGCATCACCTCTATGACGCCGATCAGACCGGGTGGTTGGGGGTCGCACGCATCGCGATGGGCTGGCCGTTGGCGGCGATCGGCGCTCTGGTGACGTACCTGGCCATCCGGGCCGCGCAGCGGGCGATACACGCCGAGCACGCCCAATCCTCAACCTAACCAAGGCAACCCGCGCTAGCGGACCCCCTCGGCCAGCAGGGTGCGCAACTCGGGTTCGACGTCGGGTGCGGCGACGAACAGCAACTCGTCACCGCCCTCCAGAGGCTGGTCCGGTTCGGGGACGATCACCCGCTGGCCGCGCAGGATCGTCACCAGCGCGACGTCGCGGGGCAAGTCCAGCTTGCGCACCGGCCGCCCGCCCCACGGGGTGTCCTCGGGCAGGGTGATCTCCACCAGGTTCGCGTTGCCCTTGCGGAACTCCAGCAGCCGCACCACATCACCGACCGCAAAGGCCTCCTCCACCAGGGAGGCCAGCATCCGCGGCGTTGACACCGCGACATCGACGCCCCAGGCGCTGTCGAAGAGCCACTCATTGCGCGGATCGTTGACCCGGGCGACCACACGGGGCACCGCGAATTCGGTCTTGGCCAGCAGCGAGAGCACGACATTGGCCTTGTCGTCGCCGGTGGCGGCGATCACCACGTCGAAGTCCTCCAGAGCGATCGACTCCAGCAGGCTCAACTCGCAGGCGTCGCCGAAGTGCCAGTCGGCCGCCGGAATGGCGTCGACGTCGAAATGGCCGGGATTGCGCTCGATGAGGGCCACGTCGTAGGAGTTGTCGACCAACTCCCGGGCGATCGACCGGCCGACGGCCCCGGCGCCGGCGATCAGCACCTTCATTCCTCGACTCCTTCCGCCGGCGGCGCCGCGGCGATGGCCAGCGCCTCGGCACACTGGCCGGACACCGCCGCCAGGTACACCTGGTCGCCGGCCTGGATCACGGTCTTGGGTTCGGGGAGCACCCCCGTGCCGAACCGGATCAGGAACGCCACCCGGGCGCCGGTGGCCTCTTCCAGTGCGGTGGCGCGGATTCCCACCCACCGCTCGTGCAGTGGCGCTTCGGCAACCGCGACGGTGCCGGTCGGATCCCGCCAGCGCGCGGTCTCGGTTTCGTGGGTCAGGGTGTTCAGCAGCCGGTCGGTGGTCCACGGCACGGTCGCGATCGTCGGGATACCCAGCCGTTCGTAGACCGCAGCCCGTTTGGCGTCGTAGATGCGGGCCACCACCCGCTGAACACCGAACATCTCCCGGGCCACCCG
>VERS01000569.1 GCA_018882545.1 Mycobacterium sp. | reverse complement strand
CGCCACCGCCAACGGCACCGCCACCGCAGGACAGGACTACACCGCCACCTCCGGCACCCTGACCTTCGTCCCCGGTGTCACCACCCAGACCGTCAACGTCAGCGTCACCGGCGACACCACCGCCGAAGCCAATGAGACGTTCACGCTGACCCTGGCCAACCCCTCCGGAGCCACCCTGGCCTCGGCGGTCGCCACCGGGACCATCACCAACGACGACGTCGCCACGACACTGCCGACGGTCTCGATCGCCAACGCATCGGTCACCGAGGGCAACTCGGGCACCGCGACGATGGCGTTCACCGTCGCGCTGTCCAAGGCCGCCACCGCCCCGGTCACCGTCGGCTACGCCACCGCCAACGGCACCGCCACCGCGGGACAGGACTACACCGCCACCTCCGGCACCCTGACCTTCGCCCCCGGTGTCACCACCCAGACCGTCAACGTCAGCGTTACCGGCGACACCACCGCCGAACCGAGCGAGACACTGACCGTCTCCTTGACCAGTGTGTCGGGGGCCACTCTGGGCACCGCCGCCGCCACCGGCACCATCACCAACGACGACGCACCCGCCGGTGTGCCGATCGCCGCACAGAACAAAGTGATGGCAGCGTATTTCCCCGAATGGGGCATCTACGGGCGCAACTTTCAGATCGCCGATGTGCCGGCCGACCAACTGACGCACCTGATCTATGCGTTCGCCGACCTGAAGCCGACCGGTGAGGTGGTCTTGTTCGACAGTTTCGCCGCCGTCGACAAGCGGTTCTCCGCCGCCGAGACGGTCACCGGCGAGGCCGACCAGTGGTACTACCCGCCCAACGATCCGCGTTCGACGCAGACCGTGTGGGGCAACTTCAACCAGATCGCCCAACTCAAGCAGAAGTATCCGCATCTGCGGGTGAACATCGCCATCGGTGGCTGGACCCTGTCGAAGAACTTCAGCACCGTCGCGGCGACCGCCGCCGGCCGAGAGAAGTTCGCCGACTCGATCGTCAACTTCCTGACCACCTACCGGATGTTCGACGGTGTCGACTTCGACTGGGAGTACCCCGGCGGCGGCGGCTTGGACGGCAACGCGGTGAGCCCCAACGACGGGGCGAACTATGCCGAACTTCTCAAGGTGGTCCGGGCGAAGCTCGATACGCTCGGGCAGCAGTCCGGCCGGCGCTATGAGATCTCGGTCGCCTCGCCGGCCGGGTATGACAAGATCGCCAACTTCAACCTGGCCGGACTGGCGCCCAGCGTGGACTTCTTCAATCTGATGTCCTACGACTTCCACGGCACCTGGGAGAAGACCACCGGACACCAGTCGGCGTTCACCGGCGACCCCATCGGTTATGACATCCAGACCGCGGTCGGGCTCTACCTCAAAGCCGGTGTCGATCCGAGCAAGATCGTGCTCGGGGCTCCGCTGTACACCCGCGGTTGGAGCGGTGTGGCCGACGGCGGTGATGGCGGTTATCTGGAGGCCGCCAGCGGTGGCGCCCCCGGAACGTTCGAGGCCGGCGTCTACGACTACAAGGACCTGCTGCGTCAGGTCCAGGACCCGACGAGCGGCTGGAAGTTGTACTGGGACGACAACGCCCAGGCGGCCTACGTCTACAACCCGGCCCAGAAGCTGTTCAGTTCGTTCGAGACGCCTACCTCGATCGCCCAGAAGTCGGAGTGGGCCCAGGCGCTCGGGCTTCGGGGAATGATGTTCTGGGACATCACCAATGACGCCCTGGACTCCCCGGAGGGTCTGCTCAAGGCGGCGTACTCGTCGTGGGTGCTGCGGGACAACCTGGCCAAGATTCGCAGCCGCTCGGCGCTGAAGAGCGAGGTCATCGTCGGCGGCGACGGGGTGATCGCCGCACTGCCGGTGACGACCTCACCGGTGAAACTCTGACCCCGGCGTCCCCCGATCGGGGGAACCCGCCGTCGTCCCGAAGACCATCCGGTCAGCGGACGGCGGCGGGGGCGGTCATCGGCCAGAGTCGAGGCATGAAGATCAAAGAAACCCTCGCCCTGGCCCTCGTCACCGCCGGCATGCTGGCCGGGGGTGCGGCGATCGCCGCCACGCCCCACGTCCAGTACCTCGCCGACTACGGCTCCAACCAGACCGCCGAGAACGCCGTGGAATACACCCGCGACGCCGGGGTCCGTCACGATCCGGCCGGCCATCACCACCGGGACGACGCCTGACCGGCGGCCCCGACGCGGGGCCGCTCCGGTGGCCGTATCGTGGCGAATATGGATTTCGCCCTGTCCACCAAGGCTGCCGACTACCACAAACGCCTCACCGAGTTCATGGTCGAGGAGGTGTTCCCGGCGGAGAAGCTCTACGACGACTACCGCGCCGCGGCGGGACCCGGCGACTTCACCGTCCCCCCGGTCGTCGAGGAACTGAAGTCCAAGGCCAAGCAGCGCGGCCTGTGGAACCTGTTCCTGCCGGCGGAGTCCGGGCTGACCAACCTCAAGTACGCCCCCCTGGCAGAGCTGACCGGTTGGAGCACCGAGATCGCCCCGGAGGCGATCAAC
>VERS01000568.1 GCA_018882545.1 Mycobacterium sp. | reverse complement strand
GTGTTGGCCACGGCCAGCGTCGGCTACTCGCTGCTGCGGGCCATCCGCGGCCACCGCGGCGCCGCGGAGAAGCGCCACCCACCCGCTCCCGCGCACTCCCGGGCCGGGTTGCGGACGGTGGTGATCGCGGCGCTGGCGTTCGGCACCGTCGTCGGCTTCGTGGTGATCACCACCACCGCGATCGCGACATCACAGGGGCGGGCGGACTGGGTGGGTCCGCTGTTCGCCGTGATGACGGTGTGCTCGGTGCTCAGCGCGCTGGTGTTCGGCGCGGGCGGGGGTCCCCGCCAGCGGGCACTGCAGCTCCCGGCGCTCATCGCCGTCGGCGGACTCGCTCTGCTGATTCCGTTGGCCGGTGATCACATGCTGCTCCTGGCGGTCACGGTGATGGTGGCCGGTGCGACCTTCGCCCCCCAGATGACGCTGCAGTCGCTGATCCTCGACGACGTCGTCGCCGACCACCGCAGCGGCGCCGGCTTCGGCTGGATCACCACCGCCATCGCGGCCGGCAACGGGGCGGGACAGGCCCTGGGCGGATTCCTGGCGGAGTCGGGTTCCCCGGGGCTGGCCTCGGTCGTGGGCGCGGCGGTGGTCCTGGCCGGCGCCGCGGCCGTCGCGCTGCGCCGCGACAGTCTGGTGCCCGACGACGGCGAGCACACCCATGAGGCCGAGCGGACCGCCCAGGAGACCTGGGACTGGCTCACCACCGTCGGCGGGCCCTGAGGGGATGAGGCTTCTACTCGGGGGTGCGACCCACCGCCACTGATATCGGCACGTTGCTGCCGGGCGCCTGCTGCGCCGCGGCCGGCGCGGCCGAGCACCCTTGCCGGCCACTGGTTTTCGACCCGTCCGGGCAGGTGGTGTCCATCCAGGTGGCTCCCGCCAGCTGGGCGCCGGTGATGTTCGCGTTGCTCAGGTTGGCCCGGGTCAGGTTCGCCCCGCGCATATCGGCGTTGCGCAGGTCGGCACCGGTGAGGTCGACGTCCCCGAGGTTGGCGACGGGCAGGTTGGCACCGGAGAGGTTCGCGCCCGTGAGATTGGATCTGTTGAATCTCAACTCGAGCAGTTCCGCGCCCTGCAGGTTGGTCTTCGTCAGGTTGATTCTGTTCAGGCTCTTGTTCCAGACCCGCGTCAAGTCGACACCGGTCAGATCGACACCGGTCAGGTTCGCGCCGTAGTGCTCTTGCAGCCATCCGCTGAGCCGCGTGCCGTTGAGGCTGGCACCGGTCAGTTTGGCGTCAGTCATGTTCGCGCGCCACAGATAGGCCCCGTCCAGATTCGCGCCCGTGAGCCGTGCGTCCACCAGGTCGGCGCCTGCGAATATCGCGTCCCGCAGGGTCGCGTTGTCCAGGTTTGCACCCTTCAGCGTAGCGTCGGTGAAGTTCGCGCCGGACAGCGTCGCACGGCTCAACTCCGCCGCGCGCAGGTCGGCACCGCGCAGATCAGCGCGGCTGAGGTTGGCAAACCTGAGGTCTGCGTTGACCAGCCGCGCGTTGGTCAGCACCACCCCTTCGTGGCGTCCACCCAGCGCTGCGAACGACAGGTTCGCGCCGGCGAGGTTGGCGCCACTGAGGCTGACGTCGGTGAGGTTCACCCCGACGAGGTCGGCGGAACTCATATTCGTGCGAATCACCTGTGCGTCGGTCAGTCGCACCTGCCTCAGATACGCGCCGGCGAAGTCCGTTTGGGTCAGGTTTGCGTTCTTGAGGTTCGCGCGCTCCAGGTTGGCGTTGTCGAGCGAGGCGTTCCGCAGGTCCGAGGCGGCGAGGGTCGCGCCGGTCAGCGTCGCCTGGCGCGCGTTGGCTCCGATGAGGACCGCCTGGGTGAGGTTCGCGTCGGTGAGGTTCGCCGAACCGAGGTTCGAGTATTTGAGGGTCGCGGCGGTGAAGTTCACCCCGGAGAGGTCTTGGCCGCGCAGATCCGCCCCGTCGAGATTCTGTCCCGAGCAGTCCTTGGTCGCGACACACGATGCGCTGCCCCAAAGCCCTACGTCGGTGCCGGTCGGCAACAGGGTGCGTCGGACCAGCCACAGCGCCCCGGACAGAAACTCGGTGAACGGGTTGGCCGGGAGGCCCGACAACCAGATGCCGATCGCATCGAGTGTCCGCTCCAGGCCGGTGACCGCGGTGCCGACCAGTTGGCCCAGCGAAGGGGTTCGGGTGCCGCATGTTGTACACAGGACCGCCGCGGCCTTGGGGGCGGCTGGGGCGGTGACCGCGACGAGAGCTGCCGGCAGCGAAGATTCATTCGCCGCCGGCGATTCAGCCGCGGGGTCCACCGGCACGGTCGCCGACGCCGGCCCGGGGCCCTTCAACGGAGTGGGCCCGCTCTCGGCGGGTTCGGCGGGCACCGATGCGGCCGGCTCGTCCGGCGACCGGTCGGTGTCCGGGCGCACCGGAACAGCTGCTGCGGCCCCGGGGATGGAGTCGACGCCGCGCCCCGCGGCGGGGATGCGTCGGGTCGACTCCGGCAGCGCAACCCCCGGCTCGGCCCCGGCGGCCCCGGCCTTGGCATCCGTCGA
>VERS01000017.1 GCA_018882545.1 Mycobacterium sp. | reverse complement strand
GGTGAGTGGGTGGTGCAGGGCATCGCCACCCAGGACACCAACATCGTCGCCGCCATCACGCTGTTCTCCGGAGCGGTGGTGTTGCTGGCCGGGCTGCTCTCCGACGTCATCTACGCCATCCTCGACCCCCGGGTTCGGGTGACATGACCACCACCGAACCGGAACGGCAAGGCACGCAGGCGGACCCGAACACCGAGGAGTTCGTGTCCCGCCGGACCCTGGTGGCACGCCGCTTCCTGCAGAACCGACTGTCCGTCGCCGCACTGGCGGTGCTGGTCCTGCTTTTCGTGGCCTGCTACGCGGTCCCGCCGCTGCTGCCTTACTCCCACACCGATATCGACTACTCCGCGCTGCAGACCCCGCCGAGTGCACAGCACTGGTTCGGCACCAACGCGATCGGCCAGGACGTCCTGGCGCAGGTGTTGCGCGGCATGCAGAAGTCGCTGCTGATCGGGGTGTGTGTCGCGTTCATCTCCGCCCTGTTCGCCGCGGTCGTCGGCTCGGTCGCCGGATATTTCGGCGGCTGGCGCGACCGGGCGCTGATGTGGGTCGTCGACCTGCTGCTGGTGGTGCCCAGCTTCATCCTCATCGCGATCATCACCCCCCGCACCAAGAACTCAGCCAACATCACCCTGCTGATCGTGCTGCTGGCGGCCTTTAGCTGGATGATCAGCTCCCGGATGGTGCGCGGCCTGACCATGAGCCTGCGCGAACGCGAATACGTTCAGGCCGCCCGCTACATGGGTGTGCCGAGCTGGCGGATCATCGCCCGGCACATCCTGCCCAACGTCGCCTCGATCCTGATCATCGACACCGCGCTCACCGTCGGGGTGGCGATCCTGGCCGAGACCGGTCTGAGCTACCTGGGCTTCGGGGTGCAGCCTCCCGATGTGTCGCTGGGCACCCTGATTGCCGACGGCACCAAGTCCGCGACGACCTTCCCCTGGGTGTTCCTGTTCCCGGCGGGTGTGTTGGTGCTGATTCTGGTGTGCGCCAACCTCACCGGCGACGGACTGCGTGACGCGCTCGACCCGGGCAGCGCCAACCTGCAGCGGAAGCGATCGGCCAAGCCGTGAGTCTGCTGACGGTCCGCGATCTGTCGGTGAGCTTTCCCACCGACGGCGGGGAACTTCGGGCAGTGCGGGGCTTGAGCTATGACATCGCCCCGCGCGAGGTGGTGGCGATGGTCGGGGAGTCCGGCTCGGGCAAGTCCGCGGCGGCAATGGCGGTGATCGGCCTGCTGCCGGAGTACGCCGCTGTCTCGGGGTCGGCCCGCCTCGACGGTCAGGAACTGCTGGGCATGCCCGACGAGGAGATGTCGCGGATCCGGGGCCGGCGCATCGGCACGGTGTTCCAGGATCCGATGTCGGCGCTGACGCCCGTCTACACCGTGGGCGACCAGATCGCCGAGGCCATCCGGGTGCACCATCGGCAGGTCGGCAAGTCTGAGGCCCGCCGGCGGGCCACCGAACTGCTCGACCTGGTCGGCATCGCACAGGCCGACCGGCGGGCCCGCGCCTTCCCGCACGAACTCTCCGGCGGGGAACGCCAGCGGGTGGTGATCGCCATCGCGATCTCCTGCGACCCCGACCTGATCATCTGCGACGAGCCGACCACCGCTCTGGACGTCACGGTGCAGGCCCAGATTCTGCAGGTACTCAAGACCGCCCGGGACGTCACCGGGGCCGGGGTGCTGATCATCACCCACGACCTCGGGGTGGTCGCCGAGTTCGCCGACCGCGCGCTGGTCATGTACGCCGGGCGCGCGGTGGAGACCGCTTCAGTGCCAGATCTCTACTCCGATCGCCGAATGCCCTACACAGCAGGGCTTTTGGGCTCGGTACCGCGACTGGAAGCTCCGCGTGGCGAACGCCTGGTTCCGATTCCAGGCGCGCCGCCGTCGCTGGTGCGCTTGCCGCCCGGGTGCCCCTTCGCGCCACGCTGCCCACTGGTGGCCGAGCGGTGTCGGACCACCGAACCGGACCTGCTGCCGGTCGGACCGGGCCATACTGCAGCCTGCATCCGCACCGACCAGGTGGCCGGACGCAGCGCCGCGGAGATCTACGGCGTGGCCACCGAGGCGCCCGCGGAGCGCGGCGACGCACGATCGGCGGTCGTGGTCCGGGTGCGCGACTTGAGCCGGACCTATCGGCTGACCAAAGGTGTGGTCTTCCGCCGGCAGATCGGGGAGGTCCGTGCCGTTGACCGGATCAGTTTCGAACTGGCGCAGGGCCGCACGCTGGGCATCGTCGGTGAGTCGGGTTCAGGGAAATCCACCACCCTGCACGAGATCCTGGAGTTGCGCGCCCCGCAGTCCGGGTCGATCGAGGTGCTCGGCAGCGACGTCGCCACCTTGACCCCGGCGCGGCGACGCGAACTGCGCCGCGATCTGCAAGTGGTCTTCCAGGATCCGGTGGCCTCGCTGGATCCGCGGCTGCCGGTCTTCGACATCCTCGCCGAACCGTTGGACGCCAACGGCTTCGAGAAGGCGGCCACCGAAACCCGGGTGGCGGAGCTGCTGGAGATCGTGGGTTTGCGCCGGGCCGACGCCCGCCGTTACCCGGGTGAGTTCTCCGGCGGCCAGAAGCAGCGCATCGGCATCGCCCGGGCGCTGGCCCTGCAGCCCAAGATCCTCGCGCTCGACGAACCGGTATCGGCGCTGGACGTGTCGATCCAGGCCGGCATCATCAACCTGCTGCTGGATTTGCAGCACGAGTTCGATCTGTCCTACCTGTTCGTCTCCCACGACCTGTCGGTGGTCAAACATCTGGCGGATGAGGTGGCGGTGATGTACCGCGGGGCGATCGTGGAGTACGGCGACAGCGAACAGGTCCTGGCCAACCCCAGCCACGAATACACCCGCCGGCTCCTGGCCGCGATCCCCCGGCCCGATCCGTCCCGGCGCTAGCATCGACGCGTGACTCTCCGGCGAACAGACACAAAATCCCCCGCAGTACGGCGTGTCCCGGCCCCTTTACGTCTGCTCGCGGAGGGACTCGCGGTGGCAATGGCGGGGATTCTGGTGCTGGCCGGCTGCGCGGCCCCTAGCCGCGAAGCCGCCGCACCGGGCGCCAACGCCGAACTCGGCAAGACCAGCGACACCAACCCGCAGGACATTGCCGCTCTCAAGCAGGGCGGCAACCTTCGGTTGGCGATCGGTGCGCTGCCCTCGAACTTCAACACCCTGCACATCGACGGCAACGAAGCCGACAACGGTTCGATGCAGCGGCCCACGATGCCCCGTGCTTTCGTCATCGCCCCCGACGGGTCGATGACGGTCAACACCGACTACTTCACCTCGGTGGAGCTGACCAAGACCGACCCCCAGGTGGTCACCTACACCATCAATCCCAAGGCCGTCTGGTCCGACGGGGCGCCGATCACCTGGGAGGACATCGCCTCCCAGATCAACGCGAACAGCGGTAAAGACAAGGCTTTCGCAATCGCCTCGCCGGCCGGCTCGGACCGGGTCGCCTCGGTCACCCGCGGGGTCGACGACCGCCAGGCGGTGGTGACCTTCGGCCAGCACTATCCGGAGTGGCGCGGGATGTTCGCCGGTAATGCAATGCTGCTGCCGAAGACCATGACCGCCGACCCCGACGTCTTCAACAAGGGCCAGCTGGACAAGCCGGGTCCATCAGCCGGCCCGTTCCTCATCTCGGCGGTGGACCGCACCGCGCAGCGGGTGACGTTGGCCCGCAACCCGAAGTGGTGGGGCGCCCCGCCGCTGCTGGATTCGATCACCTTCCTGGCCCTCGATGACGCCGCCCGCATCCCGGCGCTGCAGAACAGCACCATCGACGCCACCGGGATCGCCTCGCTGGACGAACTCACCGTCGCCCAGCGCACCGACGGCATCACGATCCGGCGTGCACCCGGACCCAGCTGGTACCACCTGACCTTCAACGGAGCGCCCGGGGCGATTCTGTCCGACAAGGCGTTGCGCCAGGCGGTGGCCAAGGGTATCGACCGTCAGGCCATCGTCAACGTCGCCCAGCGCGGCCTGGTGGACACGCCTACCCCGCTGGGCAACCACATCTTCGTCGCCGGGCAGGAGGGCTACCAGGACAACAGCGCGGTGGTGGCCTTCGACCCGGAGAAGGCCAAGGCCGAACTCGACGCGCTGGGCTGGAGGCTCAACGGCCAGTTCCGCGAAAAGGACGGCCGGCAACTTGTCATTCGCAACGTGCTCTACGACTCCCAGAGCGGCCGGCAGGTGGCCCAGGTGGCGCAGAACAGCCTCGCGCAGATCGGGGTCAAGCTTGAACTCGACGTCAAGCCGGGCACCGGGTTCTTCACCAACTACGTCAACGTCGGCGACTTCGACGTCACCCAGTTCTCCTGGGTGGGTGACGCTTTCGCGTTGTGCTGCCTCAACCAGATCTTCACGACCGGGGCGGAGAGCAACTTCGGCAAGATTTCTTCGCCGCAGATCGACGCCAAGGTCGAGGAGGTGCTCGACGAACTCGACCCGGCCAAGGCCCGGGCGCTGGCCAACGAAGTGGACAAGATGCTGTGGGACGAGGTGTTCAGCCTTGCGCTGTTCCAGTCGCCGGGCAATGTGGCGGTCCGCAGCACACTGGCCAATTTCGGGCCGTCCGGCGTGGGCGATCTGAACTACAGCACAATAGGTTTCATGAAGTAGGTGGGCGGACGGGCGAGCGGGGCGCGAGGGGAAGGGCGGCCTCGACCCGCGCGGCGGCCTCGATCGCCCAGCCCATGAGCCGCAGTTCAGCCGATGCCGGCAGTGCGTCGAGAACCGGGCCCTGAGCCGGTAGATCTCCGACCCGCCCGGCGCACACCTGACCGGCGATATGCAGTGCAGCCCGCTCCCGGGTGTCCAGGATGCTGTGCCCCGCGGTCGGCAGGCGCACCAGGGCGGGTGCCGGGAGGAGTTCGGCGATCCGGTCGGCCACCGCGGGCGGGGTGGTCAGGTCACGGCCACCGGAGATCACCACAGTGGGCCAGTCGAACGCAGGCATCGCCGCCACCAGGTCGAACGGCTCGCCCTGGAAGTCCGGTGGCGCCCCGAGGCCGGACTGCCGCATCGCCACCGCAGGGTCCAACGGCAGGCCGTCCGGGGTGCCGTGGAAGTTCAGTTCCCGGTATCCGATCGGGCCCACCAGGTCGGTCTCGTTGCGGTAGGGCATCTTTCGGCCCGCGAGCCGGCTGATGTGCTCGATGGTGCTCCACAGCAGCCGTCGGTCATCGAGCAACAGGTCCAGCAGACGGTGCAGCATGGCCGCGCCACCGAGGCCGTACAGGGTGGCGGCCAGTTGGGCGTCGCCGGCGCTCATCGCGCCGTGATCGGACAGTTGCCGTACCTTCGCCGCCAGTTCGGAACTGTCCGGGTCGACGCCGTGCCAGAGCAGCCGGCGCAGTTCGCGACGCATTATCTCGATGTCATCGCGGCTCAGCAGCGGAGAGTCCAGGATCATCGCAGCCACCCGCGCGGGGTGGCGCACACCCACCCCCGCGGCCAGGTAACTGCCGTAGGAGGTGCCGTAGATGACCGCCTCGGCCACCCGGGCATCGGCAAGTACTGCGGCGATGTCATCGACCACCTGCTCGATGGTGAGGGCCTCGGCGGGCAGATCCTGACCTGCGTCGTCGTGGCGGGACATCCCCACCCCGCGGTGTTCGACCATGATGACGTCGAGTCCGGCGGCGGCGGTGCGGCGGCGCAGACCGCGATAGTGCCCAACCGAGGCCATGCCCGGTCCGCCTGGAACGATCACCAGCGGCAGGCCGGTGCGTGGTCCGGTGCGCACGTAGTAGAGGTCAAACTGCCCGCCGGCCGGGCCGGTCACCGGGCGGCGCACCGACCGGACGCCGGGCAGTGCGGACAGCCTGTCGTGGACGCGGCGCCGTTTGCCGCCAAGGGTCATCGGCGCGTTCCCGGCATACCCCCGATTGTGCCAAGACGGCAGGGAAGAAAGTCACCAGTTGCCGCGCAGACGGTGACGCTGCGCCACACGCAGTCGTAGCGTGGGATCACGATGAGCGAATTCATGAGCCAGACCGACGCATTCACCTGGGCCATGGAGTCTGACCCCCGGCTGCGGTCCACCGTGGTGACGGTCATTGTGCTGGACCGCTCACCGGACTGGGATGTGGTGCGGGAACGTTTCGGAGCCCTCTCCCGGACCATGCCGATCTGGCGGCAGCGGGTGGTGGAGTCACCCCCGCCGGCACCGCCCCGGTGGGAAGACGCCCCCGACTTCGACATCGACTTCCACATGCGTCGGGTGACCGCCCCGGAACCCGGCGGCCTCGACGGCGTGCTGGAGATGGCGCGGGTTGCGGCGATGTCGGACTTCGACCGGGCCCGGCCGCTGTGGACCGCGACGCTGATCGACGGCCTCGATGGCGGCGGTGCGGCCGTGCTGTGCAAGTTTCACCATGGCCTCACCGACGGGGTCGGCGGGGTGCAGATCGCCATGCATCTGTTCGACCTGACCGCCCAACCGCGCTCGTTGGAGTCGGTGCAGGCCAACTCCGATGTGCCCGATGTGCACGAGCGCGGACCGCTCGCCGAATACGCCGACATCGTCCGTTACGACCTCGGCCTGCTGGGCAAGGCGGTGGCCGGCGCGGTGGGTGCGGCACCGGGCCTGCTGCTCAACACCGTCCGGCACCCGATCCAGACCGTGGCCTCGGCCGGCGAACTGGCGGCCTCGGTCTACCGCACCGTGCGGCCGGTCACCGAGACCGGTTCGCCGCTGATGAAGGAACGCACCCTGGTGCGCCGCCTGGCCGTGCACGACATCCCGCTGGCCAAGCTCAAGCAGGCCGCACACCGCGGCGATGGCGCGCTCAACGATGCCTTCGTCGCCGGTATCGCCGGGGGGCTGCGCCGCTATCACGATCGACACGGCGCCAGGGTCGGCGATCTGCACCTGACCATGCCGATCAGTGTTCGCAAAGACGATGACGGCGAGGGCGGCAACCACATCACCCTGGCGCGATTCGACGTGCCGGTGGGCTTGGCCGACCCCGCCGAGCGGATCCGCGAGACCCGCAAGCGCACCACCCGGGTACGCAACGAGAAGTCAACGCCCTACATCCAGGTCATCGCCGGGGCGATGAACCTGATGCCGCGCTGGTACATCGGGTCGGTGCTTCGCAAAGTCGACTTCCTGGCCAGCGACGTACCGGGCGTGCCGGTGCCGGTGTACCTCGGCGGGGCCAAGGTCACGGCTCAGTATGCGTTCGGGCCGACCATCGGCTCGGCGGTCAACGTCACCCTGCTCACCTACGTGGATACCTGCGCGCTGGGCATCGACGTCGACACCGGCGCCATCCCGGATTTCGAGTCTTTCTATGACTGCCTGGTCGAGGGATTCGACGAGGTGCTGGCGCTGGCCGATTGACCCGTTTCAGCTGCAACTCGGCAAACTGAATCAGGTGCCCGTGGGGCCGAGGGTAGTATCTTCCAGCAAAGCCGCTCACCACGAAGGAAACCTATGCCGAGCCGTGCGAATCAAGGTCGTCTGGTCTATCCGGTGGCGGTGATCGCGGCTGCTGGACTAGTGAGTGCCCCGACGGACTTGGGTTCAGCGGTCACCACCTCGCCTCGGGCCGTCGAGTTTTCGGCGGTGCGGTTGCAGGCTGAGGCCACAACCCTGTTCGCCGGACTCGCCGACGGCGCGGCAGCGAACACCGCCGTTGCGGTGCCCGGGGCTGCGGCAGCCTTGTCAGCGACGGCGGCTGCGACGGCGGAACCCTGCTACTACCCGTGCACGATCTTCGACAAGTTCATCTACAACCTGCCTCCGGAGATCCGCAACGTTCTGCTTCCCCCGTTGATGAGCCTGGCCGCCGTGATCGGGGCGGTCCTGGCCCCGGTACTGCTGGTGACCAGCCTGGTTTTCGGATGGCCGTGGGAGTTGGGGCCCGCCGCGGCGAGCAAATCGGAGGATCAACCGGGTCCCGCCGAGGCCGAGGGCCCCGACGGGGGTGTAGCGACCACGATGCAGGCCGAACCGGATGCGCCGGTGGCCGTTGCGGGCGTACCCGCCGCCGAGGTCGACGGCGGGCCGGCGGCCCGGGGTCGCGGAGCGGAACCGATCGCGGGGGATGCGCCCGTGGAGGCCGCCGCACCGGGGCCCGACGCTCCGCGCTCGGCCGAACCGCGGACCGAGCAACCGCAGAACGCCGAGCCTGAGGTCAGCGTGCAGGACACCGGCGCCGCGGTGGCCTTCGAACCCCAGCCGGCCGACCCTCCGGCGGCCGACGGCGCGGACGCCGCCGTAGCCGACCTCACCGAGACCGAGATGGGCCCGCCCGGGGTCTCATCGGTGCCCGGGGAGGTCGAGGCGACTGAGGCGGCCGCGCCGACCGAGGCGACCGCTGTTGTCGATGAGCAACCCACCGGGGCAGCGACCCATTCCGCCACCGAGGCGGCCGCTGCTAGGTCACCGCGGGCGGCTAGACACTCAACTCGATGACCGCGGCGTCGGCGACGCCGTCGTAACGCCCGGGTGTACACGTCAACACGATGACCTGTCCGCGGTCACCGACGGTGTTGAGCACCGCCCCCATTCGGGCCAGCCGGTCGGGGTCGCTGAAGCCCAGCGCGTCGTCGATGATCACGGGCACGGTGTCGGCCTCGGCGACGAGCGCCGCACCGGCGAGGCGGGCCAGAATCCCCAACTGTTCCTTGGCACCGCCGGACAGCGAGTCATACGGAACGGTGCATCCCTCCAGCGTGCGGGTCCGGATCGTCAGCTCGGTGTCGACGTCGACCTGAAAGCTGGCGCCGAACACCGCCTTACCCAGCCGCTCCAACTCGGTGCGGTAGGGCGCGACGTAACGCTGCCGGGTGTTGTCACGGTGCCGGAGCATCGTGTCGCGCAACAGCCGCGCGGCCAGCGCCCGGCCCTCGATGCGGCTGTAGTCATTGCGCGCCCGCTCGAGTTCGGTCTGCGCCTCCTGAAGCTGTCCCTGCCGGCCCTCACCGCCGATGACGCCCAATTCGGCGGTGAGGGTGTGCAACTCCAGTTTGGCGGCATCGCGTGCGGCGGAGAGGGTGTCGACGGCTTCGGTTGCGGCAGCGAGTTCGGCCCGGACCGACTCCGGGTCGGTGGCGTCGTATCGCTGCGACAGGGCGGCAACCGCCGCGTCGGCCGTGGCCTGCGCTGCGGCGTCGGCAGAGGCTGCGGCCGCGACGGCCTCATCACTGACTGCGGCACGCAATGTCGCCAACTGCTCGCAGACCGCGACGAACTCGGCATCGGCGGTCATAAGCCGGTCACGGCCGACCGCAGCTTTGGTGGACGTCGCGGTGTACGCCGCGGTGGCCACAACGGCCGCCCTCTGTTGGTTGTCGGCGACACTGCGCGCCGCGCGCAGCGCCGCGTCTGCGGACTTCAGTTCGGCTGCGACCGCCTCGGGGTCGGACTGCCCACCTGCGGTGCCGGCCGCGTGCAGGTCAGCAAGCTGGGTACGCAGTGCGGCGGGGTCCTCGCCCGCGCACAGACCCTCAAGCTTGGCGGTGTGGGTGGTGTGGCTCTCGGTGAGGGTGCGGCGCCGGGTGTCCAACGCCCGGGCGGCTTCGATGTCGACGACCCCGGCGCGGGCCAGCGCCTGATCCAGCAGTCGTTGTGCCGCATGCAGATCGGCGCGCAGCTTGACTGCGCTGGCACCCGGGTCGATGCGTACGGTCAGCACTCCGGGCACCTCGACGACGACCGGAGCCGACGCCGGCCGAACCCAGTCCTGGCCGGGGGTCAACCTGTGCGGCCGGCCGTCGACGGTCATGTCGAGTTCGGCGGGTGCGCTGAATTGGACGCTCGCGGAGTCGGCCTGCAACTGCGCCTCGGCGCGCTGTACCGCGGCCCAGTGGGCCTCGATTTCGGCTAGCGCCTCCGCGGTGAGTGTGACAGCGGCAAGTTCGCCGGCGATCCGGCCGAGTTCGCGCTCGGTCGTCTCAATCCCGCTCACCCGGGACGCCAACTTGTCGGCGGCCTCGCGGGAAACACAGGCCTGTGCCGCCGCGCGGGCGGCGTCGAAGCGCGACTGCGCAGCCTGCAGGGCGGCGGCTGATTGCGAGGCTAACGCCTCGGCGGTCGCGGCGTCCTGGCGGGCGGCGGCGGACTGCTGCTCGGAATCGGCAAGTTCGGCCTGCAACCCGACGACCACCTCGCCGCGGCGTCCGGCCTCGGTGATGAGCTGCTGCCGTTGGCCGTTGGCCAGCGCCGAGTTGGCGCTGCGGGCGGCCGCGGTCTGCGCCGCCTGCCGGGCCTGCTGGAGTTGGTCGTGCAGTTCGGCCGTAGCGTCGTGGGCGGTGCGGGCGGCGGCCAGCCGACCGGTGGCCGGAAGCAGCGACTCCTCGAGCCCCCGCAGCGCGGCGGTGAGTTCATCGTGGCGGGACACCCGTTCGTTGACGTCGTCGACGGCGCGCTGTCGGCAGTTCACCTCGGCCTCGGCAACCTTGACGCGGTCGCCGGCCGACTTCCACTCGCCGGTCGGCCGGCCGGTGCCGGTGAAGTATTTCAGGTACTCGGCGTCGACACGATCGATGAGTAGCGCCTCACCGCCCGGCGGTCCGCTATCGGTCTCACCGGCGGCGGCGTCCAGCGCACGGGACAGCGCGTCCGAGCCCGACAGGTTCACCACGGCGGTCGATGCTGACTGCAGGACCCGCTGGGCATCCCACAGCTTGGTGTCGAGAGTCTCGGCGAGCATGGCGTCCACCCGTTCGTGAGCGTCGTCGCCGCTGAGTTGCTCTGGCCTGGGCTCGAGGATCTCAAGCTCGGTCTTGGCCTTCTTGTGGAAGCGTTTCCGGTAGACGAATCGGTATGGCCCGGTGCTGATCTCGGCTTCGACTTGAGCACCCACGTCGGCGTGCGCCGGCTTGACCGCCTTGACATCACGATGGGTTGAACGGTCCCGGTAGCTCAGAAGGAGGTCGAGTGCCTCCAGCATTGAGGATTTGCCGATCTCGTTGGGCCCGCAGACCACCACGACACCCTGATCGGGGAAGGTGATCTCGCGGTCGGCGACACCCCGGAAGTCGGTCAGGCGCAGACGGTGCAGGATCACGCCGCGCTTCCTTCCCGGCGTCGCCGCAGCAACGCCAGGGCGC
>VERS01000567.1 GCA_018882545.1 Mycobacterium sp. | reverse complement strand
GGTCAGGTGGATGTGGAAGTTGTCGATGCCGGCGGTGCGGGCGCGGGCTTTGAGGGCTTTGTCGGCGGCGTTGTAGCCAAACGATTGGCCTCCCCCGCCCAGCCACAGCGCCGGGGTGTCTTTGAGGCGGTGGGAGTTGCGGGCACGCAGGTAGCGGTCCAGCGCCCGGCAGGTCTGCGGGCCGATGGGCACCTGGCGGCCCTTGCCGCCCTTGCCGCGGCGGACCCGCAGCAGACCGGCGGGCAGGTTGAGGTCATCGAGGTGCAGCGCCAGGGCCTCCCCGGCCCGCAGGCCGGTCTCCAGCAGCACCCGCAGCAGCGCCTCGTCGCGGCGGTCCAGGAAACTCTTCCCGGCGCAGGCTTTGACCAGGGCGGCGCACTGGTCCTCGGTGAGCCGGTCGACCACCTTGACGTCGAGTTTGGGCGGTTTGAGGCCGAGCAGTTCGTCGCGGTCGATTTCGTCCTCCTCGGCCAGCCACGCCGAGAACCGTTTGACGGCCATCTGCCGGGAGCGGGCGGTGTTGGGTTCGGCGCCGCCGTCGAGCAGCCCGGCCACCCAGGCCCGCACCGTCGGGCGGTCCAGCACCGCGGGCCGGCCCTCGGCGGCGCACCAGCGCAGCAAGGCCCGCACCCCGCGCAGGTAGGAGTCGATGGTCGACGGGGAACGCCGGTCGGCCCGCAGGGCCAGCGCCCAGGAGTCCAGCAGGCTCTCCAGGTCCGGAACAGATATGGTCGACATACCCAATATGTTAACCGGTACCGCTGTGCTACCGTGGATTACGTCAGATACGTTTCATCCGCACTGGTAGAGCCGTATTTGTCGGAAAGTAACCGTTCCACATATTTGGCGATGACGTCAACTTCGAGATTCACCGGGGTGCCGGCCGCGGCACGGCCGAGAGTGGTCAACGCCAGCGTGGTTGGAATCAGCGAGACCTCAAACCAGTCCCGGTCAACGGCCGAGACCGTCAGCGACACCCCGTCGACGGTGATCGAACCCTTCTCCACCACATACCGGGACAACGCGGCGGGCAGACCGATCCGCACCACCTCCCAGTGCGGTGACGGTGTGCGCGAAATCACTGTCCCTGTCCCGTCCACGTGGCCCTGGACGATGTGTCCACCGAGCCTGCCGTTGACCGCGGCCGCCCGCTCCAGGTTCACCACACTGCCCGGTGACACCCTCGCCAGGCTCGACCGGTTCAGCGTCTCGGCCATCACGTCGGCGGTGAACCGGCCCTCCGGCACAACGTCGACCACCGTCAGGCACACTCCGTTGACGGCGATCGAATCGCCATGGCGCGCATCAGCGGTCACCAGCGGACCGCGGATGGTCAGCCGGGCGGCGTCGACCAAGGGCTCAACGGCGACGATCTCGCCGAGTTCCTCCACGATGCCGGTGAACATCGCACCAATGTACGGCTGGGCGGCTACCCGCCGCTTGACGGCTGGGCGGCGACCCGCCGCTGGACGGCCGGGTGGCTACGTTTCCCCGACGGATCACGGGTAGAACTGGTCGTTCTCCTTGCAGATCGCGACCCATTCCTCGGGCGTCGGGGTATATCGGCCGGCGCCCACCTCACTGAGTAGCTCGAAATAGCCCTCGCGCGGTGCGCCGGGGGTGAACAGGATCAGCATCGACGCCGGCCCGTGATCGTTGCGGAAGCTGTGGATGCCGCCCTTAGGCACGAGCAGGAAGTCCCCTGGACCCGCCTCGTGCTCCTCCGGCCTGCTCGCCGAAGTCCCAGCGGTACAGCCCGAACTCCCCGGCTGACTGTGCTGCCGTCGTGAGGTAGGAGACCCTGACTCCGCTCGCCATCACGATGTCGGCGTCAGCCGTGGCACGGCGAAGAGTGGCGCTGGTCTCACCGGTGTCGCCGAAGTAGACCGGGTCGGGGTAGCTCATGACCGGACGCTACGCGGAACGCACCTCTGGTAGAGCAGGTCTGGACTTAGGAGTCCGATGACTGGACGGAAATCCGCGGGGTGCTACCCGCCGCTGGGGTGCAGCTGCTTCTCGCCGTGGAACACCGCGGCCGGGTTGTTGTTGAAGTTCCCCACCCGCCGATACCCGGAGGCCTCGTAGAACGCCTGTGCGTGCGGCTGACGCGAACCGGTGTCCAGCCGGGCGACCCGATAGCCGAGGCGGCGTGCGGCGTCCTCCAGGGCGGCCAACAGTTCCCGCGCCACCCCGGACCGCCGCGCCTCGGGCACCACATACATGCGTTTGATCTCGCAGGCGCCGTCGGGCAGCCGCTTGAGGCCGCCGCCACACACCGCGATGCCGTCGCGGTAGCCGACCAGGAACACCCCGCCGGGCGGACCCAGTTCGGCCGGACCCGCCTTGGGCATATCGGGAGCATCCAGATCCAGGCCCTCGTAGAGTTCCCGCATCTCGGCGACCATCGCGGCCACCAGCACGGCGGCATCCCCGCTGCCGGCCGGCACGGCCCGGAATTCCAGGGCGCGATCCACCCGCCCAGTAATACCACCCGGTCGCGGCGGCACGACCCTGACCTCGCCACCAC
>VERS01000566.1 GCA_018882545.1 Mycobacterium sp. | reverse complement strand
CCATCGACCAGGTGGTGGCCGCGCTCGGTAGCGGACCCAGGCCGCCGGTGGCGCGCCCGCCGATCACGCCGCGGCCGCCGCAGATTCCTCCCGTAGCGCGCCCGGTGCTGCCGCGGACGGGAACGACGTTGCCGCGCAGCGAGATTAGGCCGATGGACGCCGACACTCCCCCGACCCGGACAGAGCCGCCGGCGGAGAAACAGGCGGACACCGCGGATCAGACAGCAGTTGCGACACCGGCCGAGACGCGGACCGAGGTGCGTACCGAGGCGCCGGAGTCGAGAACCGATCAGCATTCCGTCCTTCGGGGTGAGGTGCGAACAGAGCGACGCGCACCCCGCACCGAACCCGCACCTGCGCGCCCCCCGATGCCGGGTCCGCCTCCCACCAGACCGGCCTCCCCGCCGCCGCCCCCGCCGCCGCACGTCCCCGGTGACTGGGGTGGGGGCGAACCGGATCCGGACGGGGAGGACGCCCCCATCCGCCGGCGGCGACTGCTCCCCGCCTGGGGCGTGCGACGCTGGTTGGCCGCGGCCGCTGCGGTCTTCATCGTCCTACCGCTGTTGACCTTCGGTCTTGCCTATCTGATCGTCGACGTTCCCAAGCCCGGTGACATTCGCACCAACCAGGTCTCCACGATCCTGGCCAGCGACGGCTCCGAATTGGCCAAGATCGTTCCACCCGAAGGCAACCGGGTCGATGTGGACATCAGCGCGATCCCGGTTCAGGTCCGCAACGCGGTGATGGCCGCAGAGGACCGGGACTTCTACAGCAATCCGGGCTTCTCGGTCTCCGGATTCGCGCGGGCCCTGCACAACAATCTGTTCGGCAACGACATCCAGGGTGGTTCGACCATCACCCAGCAGTACGTCAAGAACGCACTTGTCGGCGATCAGCGCACCGGAATCGGCGGTCTGATCCGCAAGGCCAAGGAGCTGGTGATCTCCACCAAGATGTCGCAGTCCTGGTCCAAAGACGAAGTGCTGCAGTCCTATCTCAACATCATCTACTTCGGCCGCAGCGCCTACGGGATTTCGGCGGCGTCGCGGGCCTATTTCAACAAGCCGGTCGAGGAACTGACCGTCTCCGAGGGCGCCCTGCTCGCGGCAATCATCCAGCGGCCCTCCACCCTGGATCCGGCGGTGGACCTGGAAGGTGCCACGGCCCGGTGGAACTGGGTGCTCGACGGCATGGTGACCATCGGGGCGCTCTCGCCTGAGGAGCGGGCCAGACAGATCTTCCCGCCGACCGTCTCACCCGATGACGCCAAGACCGCCAACCTCACCACCGGACCCAACGGCCTGATCCAGCGGCAGGTGGTCAAGGAACTGTTGGAACTGTTCAACATCGACCAGCAGACGCTTAACACCCAGGGCCTGCAGATCACCACGACGATCGACCCGCTGGCCCAGAACGCCGCGGTCGAGGCGGCCAAGACCTTCCTCGACGGACAGATCCCCGAGATGCGAACCGCCGTGGTGTCGATCGATCCGCGCACCGGCGGGGTGAAGGCCTATTTCGGCGGCACCGACGCGGCAGGGTTTGACTTCGCCCAGGCCGGCCTGCCCACCGGATCCTCGTTCAAGGTGTTCGCTCTGGTCGCAGCCCTGGAGCAGGGTATGGGATTGGGCTACCAGGTCGACAGTTCCCCGTACAAGGTCGACGAGAAGCTCACCATCAACAACTCCGAGGGCCTCAACTGCGGAACCTGCAACATCGCCGAGGCGCTCAAGCAGTCCCTGAACACCAGCTACTACCGGCTGATGCTCAAGCTCAAGAACGGCCCGGTCGACGTGGCCGACGCGGCCCATCGCGCCGGGATCGCCGAGAGTATCCCCGGATTCGAGCACACCCTCTCCGAGGACGGGCAGGGTGGACCGCCGGCCCCCGGTGTGGTGCTCGGCAAATACGAGTCCCGCGTCATCGACATGGCTTCGGCGTATGCGACCCTGGCCGACTCCGGCATCTATCGCCGGCCGCACTTCGTGGAGAAGGTCGTCAACGCCCAGGGTGAGGTGCTCTTCGATGCCGCCGCCGAGGAGAACACCGGTGAGCGCCGCATCGAGGCGGCGGTGGCCGACAACGTCACCGCGGCGATGCAGCCGATCCCCGGGTGGTCCAACGGACACAACCTCGCCGGGGGACGCCCATCGGCGGGCAAGACGGGCACTCATCAACTCGGTGACACCGGAGCCAACCGGGACGCCTGGTTCGTCGGATACACCCCGCAACTGTCGACGGCGGTCTGGGTGGGCACCGTCAAGGGCGACATCCCGCTTGTCAACAGTTGGGGTGGACCGGTGTACGGCTCGGGCATCCCAGCCGACATCTGGAAGGCCACCATGGACGGGGCGCTGCAGAACAGCGACTTCGAGTCCTTCCCGACCCCGGGTGAGGTCGGCGGCTATGCCGGTGTTCCGGTGGCGCCGCCACCGCCGGTGGTCAACCAGCCCCAGCCCGTCTACACCCAGGCGCCTCCCCCGCCACCGCGGAACAACGGTGTTGAAATCCTGCCGGGCATCACCATCC
>VERS01000565.1 GCA_018882545.1 Mycobacterium sp. | reverse complement strand
CCTGCGCGCTGGCGTTCGCGACCCAGAGCGGTTGCCGGTTCACCGCCCAGTTGGGCGCCATGCGCATCTCCGAGGAGATCGACGCCACCGAGGTGATGGCCATCCAGCCCATCCCGTACATGGTGACCACCCGCCTGATGGCCTCGATCACCGCCATCGTTCCGCTCTACATCGCCTGCCTGGGTGTGAGCTATCTGAGCACCCAGTTCATCGTCTCGCTCATCAGCGGGGGGTCGATGGGTGGCTACATGCACTACTTCGGGCTGATGCTCAACGGCCAGGAGATCTTCTATTCGGTGGTCAAATGCGTCATCTTCGTGGCCATCGCCTCGGTACTGCAGTGCTACTACGGCTTCTACGCCAGCGGCGGCCCTGAGGGCGTCGGTGTTGCCGCCGGTCACGCCATGCGGGCCGCCATCACCGTGGTGGTGATCGTGAACATGCTGCTGACCATGGCCTTCTTCAGCCTGGACTCCGGCGCCAGGTTCGGTGGCTGATGGCCAAGATCTTCGACATCAGCGGCCGCGGTCCGAGCAACCAGAAACTGCTGATAGCCGGCTTGGTCATGATTGTCGTCTCGGCGATCATCGCCATGCTGCTGGTGGCCAAATCGCAAGGCCGGCTGGAGAATTACACCCGCGTCACCGCCGATCTGAACAACGTCGGCGACGGCCTGCCCGCCCGGTCCGATGTCCGCTACCACGGCCTGCTGGTCGGGACCACCACCAAGGTCACGCCCGCCCAGTTCGGCGAGCCGAACTTCGTCGACATCGACCTGATCGGTGACTACGCCAAGGACATCCCCAACACCGTCACCGCCCGGGTTGTCCCGAGCAACGTGTTCGCGGTCTCCAGTGTGGAACTGGTCGACAACGGCGACGCGCCGGCGTTGCAGACCGGCGACCACATCAAGGAGGACACCGAGTTGCCGACGGTGCTCTTCCAGACCACCATCAGCAAGCTGCGTGACATCCTGTTCGCCACCGGCCGGGACCGCACCGACGACACCCTCGGCATCCTGGCCGCGGTGAAGGCCGTCACCCACGACCGCGGCAACAGGCTGCTCACCGCGGGTGCCCAACTCGACCGCATCGTCAGCCAGCTCAACGCCACCGTCGCCCCCGACGCCGACAGTCCGTCGATGCTCAGCGCACTGGTCGGTGCCGCCGAGGGCCTCCAGCAGACCGCCCCGGACCTGCTCGACGCACTGCACAATGCGGTCGTGCCGATGCAGGTCCTCGTCGAGCAGCGCGGGAACCTCGACGCGATGCTGTCCAGTGGCGCCAGCACGCTGAACAACACCCAGGCAGCGTTCAACAACCACACCGACCGGATGATCACCATCGGCAGGAACCTCACCCCGGTGATGGGCGTGCTGGCCGACACCTCGCACAACTGGGTTCCCGGCTTCCAGAAGATGAAGAAGTTCTCCGAGAAGTTCTTCGAGGGCTGGCTGCCGGACGTGGACTCGTTCAACCTGCGGGCCAATCTGGCGTTGACGCCGACCTACTCCTACACCCGTGCCGACTGTCCCGCATACGGCGAACTCAAGGGTCCCAGTTGCTACACCGCCCCGCTGATCGCGGTGCGACCGGATCTGCCGGAGGTGCTGCTGCCGCAGAACTATCAGCCGCCCAAGGACCTGATGCCGCCGCCGGGCACGGTGCTGGGTGACAACGGCAACCTGCACGCGGTCGGGCCGCCGCTGATCCTGCCCGACGGTCCCAACCTGGTCGACCCGAATCCGCCGCTGGAACTGGGTATCGGTACCGGCATCCTGGGCACCAACGGCCCGCCGATGACGCCGGCGCCGCCGGTTCCGGGCACGGCCAACCCCCTGCTGACGGTTACGCCGGTGCCGCCGGTGCCGGGGTCGCCGGCCGCTCCGGTGGCCCCCTTCCGGCCCGACCACATGCCCGGGGTCCTGCCGCCGGGCGGACCGAACTACCCGGGCGCGCCGCCCCCTGCCCCGGCGGCGCCGCCGCCCGCACCGGCCGCCGGTCCGGGTGCGCTGCCGGCCGAGGCCGCACCGGCCTCCTACGGCGGCAACGTGGGCCCGATCGGCAGCCAACTCGAGCGTGACCAGTTGTCCTACATCACCGGCGCGCCGGCCACCACGGCGACGCAGTTGCTGATGGCGCCGGTGGTGCGCGGCATGACCGTCTCACCCGGTGAGGGCGCCTGATGAAGGGGAAGCTGAGCAAGGTGGCGGCCGGCCTGGTCGTCTTCCTGGTGGTCACCGCGGTGGCGACCTGGCTGGTCTACGCCACCCTGCAGCGGTCGGTGACCGGCGAGACAACCCGCTACGGTGCGGAATTCACCGACGTCTTCGGGCTGCGGGAGGGCGACGACGTCCGGATGGCCGGTGTGCGCGTCGGCCGGGTGATGAAAGTCGACCTGACCGAGGACAGCCGGGCCAACGTCGAGTTCGCCCTGCAGAACGACCAGCAGCTGTTCTCCGACACCGAGGCGTCCATCCTCTACCAGAACATCGTCGGGCAGCGCTATCTGGATCTGCGGCGCGGACTGGGC
>VERS01000564.1 GCA_018882545.1 Mycobacterium sp. | reverse complement strand
CGGGTCGCCATGGCGCACGGCACCGCGCTGGGCAACCCGATGGAGCAGATGTTGCTCACACTCGACGGGCTGCAACCGGACCCGGCGCTGGCCGATCGGCTCGGGGAACTGCTCGTGGCCGCCCAGGCCGGCTCGCTGCTCGATCACCGGATAGCGCGACTGGCAGTCTCCGGCCAGGACACCAGCGCCGAAGCCAGCGCCCGCAAGCTGATCGGGGTGCGTTACCGCCAGGCGCTCGAGGAGTTCCGGATGGAACTGTCGCCCGGCGCCGGGATCGTCGGCAACGAGGCGGTGCAGAGTTTCCTGAACACCCGCTGTCTGTCGATCGCCGGCGGGACCGAGCAAATCCTGCTGACCCTGGCCGCCGAGCGCCTGCTGGGTCTGCCGCGCTGACCTGGCCCCGCCCGGCCGCAGAATCGGCCGGCGGTCCGAAATCTCAATTGCTTGGTCTCCAGTTCGCGTAGCATTCGGTCCGCAATTCCGAAAGTCGGCACTCGGTCGGATCGCGGGAAGTGGTCGCCAGGCTCAGTGGAGCGGACAGGAGGATGCGAGAGGTGAACCACCCAGCAGACGGCGAGATCATCCGGTACACCCGTCGCCGGGTCCTGACATCGCTGACGATGCTCAGCGGCGCCGCCGCGTTTTCGTCGCTGACCCTGGCTTGTAGCGGAGCCAAAGTGCAGGACCGGCCAGCCGCCGAGGTCACGTCTTCGGCCCCGCCAATTCCGTCGGGCGGCACGCCCGCCCCGGCCCCGGCCGGAGCGACGGCCGCTGATGCAGCACGCCAGAGGTATCTGATCGACGTTTTCGAGACCAACTTCGGCGAGCAGATGCGCGCCCAGCCCAAAGCCTGGCGCGGGAAGTTCCGCAAGATGGCGTCGGGCACATTTCCGTTCTATCGCGGCAGCGCGGCGGTCTACTACACCGACCTGGCGGGGGAGGGTGCCGACCCATTCGTCACCACGGAGTCCAGCCGGGTGTGGATCCAGGGTGACCTGCATGGGGACAACTTCGGTACGTTCCTCGACTCCACCGGCCGACTGGTTTTCGACGTCAACGACTTCGATGAGGCATACGTCGGCCCCTACACCTGGGACGTGCGCCGCTTCGCCACCAGCATGGCGCTGGTCGGTTACGACCAGTCGCTGGCTGACGACCAGATCCGCGATCTGATCGCGGCCTTCGTCAACAGCTATACCGCCCAGGTAAATCGTTTCGCCACCGGCCAGGACGACCGAAACTTCGCGCTGACGCTGGAGAACGCCGAGGGAGTGGTTCTCGATGTGCTGCGGACGGCCCGACGGCAGACGCGGGAGGGGCTGCTCGACGGGCTGACCGAAGTCGTCGACGGGGAGCGCCGATTCGTCCGCAACGACGTCAACTCCTCGGTCGACGACAAGACGCGGTCCGCCCTTGAGGCCACATTCGCGTCGTATCTCAAGGTCATCCCGGAACAGACCCGTCGGCAGGAGAGGGACTACCGCATCAAAGATTCGACCGCGACCCAGGGTTTCGGGATCGGTTCGGCCGGCCTGCGAATGTTCTCCTTGCTCCTCGAAGGTTCTGACGAGACTCTCGACAACGACGTCATTCTCGCGGTCAAGCAATCCCGGCCGTCCGCAGTGGCCATCGCGGTGAAGGACCAGAACATTAAGGACGCCTTCAGCAACCAGGGTCAGCGAGTGGCGACCGCCCGGCGGGCCATGCAGGTCAACGCCGACCCATGGCTCGGCTACTCCGAGTTCGAAGGCGCGGGGATGCTTGTCAGTGAGGTCTCCCCGTACGGAGCCTCCCCGCAGTGGAGCGATATCAAGAACTTCGACGACGTTCGGTCTCTGGTCAAGGACCTCGGCCGGGTGGTGGCCAAGATCCACTGCGTTGCCGACAAGGGCAGTGACCAAAAACTGGTGACCGGGCCCTCGGACAAGGCCATCCTGGCCAGCTTCGCCGGCAAAGAGGGCCAATTCGTCACTGCGATCGCCGACTGGGCGCAGGCCTACGCCGTAAAGACCCGCACCGACCACCGACTTTTCGCCGACGCGTTTCGCAACCGGGAGTTCCCCAGCCTGGGCAGCTGAAGCATCGGGGTGTCTACTCGCGGTCGGCTCAGCCCGCGTCGGTCAGTCGTAGGTGACCTCAACGGCATCCGAGGCCGGGCGGGACTGACAGGCCAGGATCAGCCCGTCGGCGAGGTCGTCGGCTTCCAGAACGTCGTTGGTCTCCATCTCGACCTCACCGCTGACCAGTGTGGTCGCGCACGCTCCGCAGTGGCCCTCCCGGCAGGAATACGGCGCCTCGATCCCCTCCTCGAGTAGGACGTCGAGCAGCTTTTGTGTCCGGGGCCATGAGACGGTGTAGGTCTGCCCGTCCAGGTGCACAACGGCGCTGGCCGCATCGTCGGTGGTCGACACGAGTGGACCCGTCCCTTTCGACTGAACTGGAACACGTTATAGAAATGACAATACGATGAACTACCAGCTACGGGCTGGATCCGCTCGACACAAATCGTAACGTGTTCTAGTCTGAGTCCCAGTACAGCACCCCGG
>VERS01000563.1 GCA_018882545.1 Mycobacterium sp. | reverse complement strand
GCGCAGGAGTACCTGGTCCGAGCCGGCATGACCAAAGATCAGATCGCCAGAGGCGGCTACCTGATCAAGACCACCCTGGACCCCGACGTGCAGGCGGATGTCAAAAAGGCGGTCGACTCGATCGCCGCACCGGACCTGGACAGCATCGCCAGTGTGATGAACTTGGTGCTGCCGGGCAAGACCACCCACCCCGTCATCGCGATGGTCAGCAACCGCACCTACGGACTGGACGGCGACACCGGCCAGACCGTCCAGCCGCAACCCTTCTCGTTGGTCGGGGACGGAGCGGGGTCGATCTTCAAGATCTTCACCGCCGCCGCCGCCCTGGATCTGGGGTTGGGCATCGACGCGACGCTGGACGTACCGGCCTGGTTCCAGGCCAAGGGACTCGGCGACGGCGGCGCCAAGGGCTGTCCGAAAGAACACTGGTGCGTCATCAACTACCGGGATCCGCGCAACCTGAGCATGAACGTCACCGACGCGCTGGCCAGGTCGCCCAACACGGCCTTCGCCAAGCTGATCTCCCAGGTCGGGGTTACCCGGACCGTCGACATGGCCGTCCGGCTGGGGCTGCGGTCCTACTCGGAACCGGGCAGCGCGCGCGGCTACAACCCCCCCGACGCCAACGAGACCCTGGCTGATTTCATCAAACGGCAGAACATCGGGTCGTTCACCCTGGGACCGTTCCCGGTCAATCCGCTGGAGTTGGCCAACGTGGCCGCGACCCTGGCCTCCGGCGGCGTGTGGTGTCCACCGAACCCGATCGACAAGATCTACGACCGGCGCGGGAACGAGGTGGCGGTCAACGCCGAAGCCTGCGAACAGGTGGTGCCCGAGGGCCTGGCCAACACCCTGTCGAACGCCCTGGCCAAGGACACCAGCGGCATCGGCACCGGTGCCCCGGCCGCCGCCGCTGCCGGGTGGGGCCTGCCGATGTCGGGTAAGACCGGTACCACCGAGGCGCACCGGTCTGCCGGCTTCGTCGGCTACACCAACCGCTACGCGGCGGTGAGCTACATCTACGACGACTCCCCCGAGCCCAGCGACCTCTGCTCCTTCCCACTGCGCAAGTGCTACCAGGGTGATCTCTTCGGCGGCAAAGAGCCCGCCCAGACCTGGTTCACTGCGATAACACCGGTCGCCGAGGACTTCGGCGAAGTCAGCCTGCCGCCGACCGATCCGCGCTACGTCTACGGGGCCCCGGGCTCCCGGGTACCCAACGTCAGCGGCCTG
Source organism: Mycobacterium sp. (assembly GCA_018882545.1). GTDB lineage: Bacteria > Actinomycetota > Actinomycetes > Mycobacteriales > Mycobacteriaceae > Mycobacterium. The sequence continues at coordinate 1,317 of VERS01000563.1, read as the reverse complement.
AGCGAGACCAGCGCCCGGGAGGAATTGCGCGCTTCGGGATTTCAGGTGGCCGACAACGTCTCCTCAATCAACAGCACGGCTTCGGCCGGGACCGTGGTGGGCACCTCACCGATGGGTCAGACTGTCCCCGGCATCATCGTCACGCTGCTGGTGAGCAACGGCGTCGCCCCACCGCCGCCGCCCACCGCCAAACCGGAGACACCGCCGTCGGACGGCCCGGCACCTCCGCCGCCGCTGCCCGGAGCGCCGCCGGGCGCCGGTTCGCAGGTGGTGCAGATTCCGGGTCTGCCGCCGATCACCGTTCCGGTGGTCGCACCGCCTGCCCCGCCGCCGCCGGCCCCGCCGCCACCGCCACCCGGACCGCCCCCACCACCCCCGTAGGGCCTGCCGCGGGAATCTCCCCTGCCGCCGGGTGCCGCGCTGGCAGTAGTCTGCCGGTATGGCCGGCAACGCCTTGAGAACCTGGTCCACCGCCGCGGCCGGCGCAGCGGGGCTTGCGGTGGCCTACGCCGCGGTGATCGAGCGCAACGCCTTCGTGATGCGGGAAGTCACGATGCCTGTGCTGAGCCCGGGGTCGACCCCGCTGCGGGTGCTGCACATCAGCGATATCCACATGCGGCCGGCGCAGCGACACAAACAGGCATGGCTGCGTGAATTGGCCGGCTGGGAGCCGGATCTGGTGGTCAACACCGGGGATAACCTGTCCCACCCGCGGGCGGTCCCCGCAGTGGTGCAGGCCCTCGGTGACCTGCTGGCCGTTCCCGGGGTGTTCGTCTTCGGCAGCAACGACTACTTCGCGCCCACGCTGAAGAACCCGGCGAAATACCTCACCGACCGCGATCACCGCACGCACGGCAGCCCGCTGCCCTGGCAGGATCTGCGGGCCGCCTTCGCCGAACGCGGCTGGCTCGACCTCACCCACAACCGGCGCGAAGTGGAGGTGGCCGGTCTGGTGGTGGCTGCCGCCGGGGTCGACGACGCCCATCTGGGTCGGGATCGCTACGACACCATCGCCGGTCCGCCGAGCCCGGCGGCCAACTTGAGCCTGGGCGTGACCCACGCTCCCTACACCCGGGTGTTGGATCGGTTCGCCACCGACGGCTATCAGCTGGTGCTGGCCGGCCACACCCACGGTGGCCAGTTGTGCCTGCCGTTCTACGGCGCCTTGGTGACCAACTGCGACCTGGACCGCTCCCGGGTCAAAGGCGCCTCCAACTGGGGCGCCGGCACTGCGCTGCACGTCTCCGGCGGCATCGGCACCTCGCCGTACGCCCCACTTCGGTTCTGCTGCCGGCCGGAGGCCACGCTGCTCACCCT
>VERS01000562.1 GCA_018882545.1 Mycobacterium sp. | reverse complement strand
GCGCCACCATGGTCAGCATCGCGGTGATGCCCATCCCGGTGCGGGCCTCGTCCAGTCGCGCCGGCACCATGTAGATCAGCGAGGTGATCAGGATGACGATCATGATCGGCAACATGATCTTCACCAGATAGGGCAGCGCATCCCGGGCGACCGGCACCGCCAGCATGATGCGCGAGTAGGCGGGGTCGGACGGGTCGGTGAGGTCACCGAAGGTGGTCGGGTACTGGTGGCGCACCACCGTCAGAGACGGCTTCCCGATCCGGAAACCCGGGATGGTCACCTGATCGTTGATGGTCACCGGTTCGGTGTCGGGCACGAACTCCAGTTCACGGCTGTCCTGGTCGATGTCCTCGAGTTGGACCGTCAGCAACTGGGTGTCGAAGGGGAACCGGTGCAGGTCCATGGTCTTGCTGAACACACCCTGATAGCGGAAACCCTGGTATTTCGACCCGTCCGGCATGTCGAGGGGCTCCTCGGGAAACGGCCTGCCGCTGACTCCGCCGGTAGCCGACGAGGTGGTGTTCTCCATGGCGTTGGAGTTCATCACCTCGATGGAATCGGTCGGGTCGACGGTGGGACTGCGCCACCGGAACCACATGTAGAAGTCGATGGTGAAACTGCCCGTCTCGGTGTCGAGTTCCTGGATGTCGTTGATGTAGGCGCCGACGACGACCTGCTGGGGTTTGGCGCCCTCGGCGTGGGCGGGCCGCGCCGAGAGCCCCGGCAGCGCCCCGATCCCCGCCGCGAGGAGCACCATCAAGATCAGCCGGACCGACCACAGCCGCACCCGACGGAGTCCCGCCTTCCTCATGAGGTCACACCGTACCCACGTTTGGCTTGTCAGCCGCGCCCGGTGAGCACCAGGCCGGGGTCGAAGGTCGCCCGGGCCGCCACCGAGGCCGCCGCCGCCGACACCACCAGGGCCGCGGCGTCGTCATAGCCTTTCGGGAAGACGATCTCGGCGCTGTCGGGGCCGTCACGGTGGGCCATCAACCAGTCGTAGAGCAGCCAGTCCACCGCGCAGGTCACCGCCATCGGGTCGGCGTCCGGCAACCGGGCCGCCGCGATCACCGCCTGTAGGGCGTCGCGGTGTTCTTAGCGCGCACCCTCCTTGTTGGTCCCGGAGCTGTCGAACATCAACATCGACAGGGTCAGCGGGAAGCGTTGTCCCGCTTCGGTTCTGACCACCCAACGGCCGCCTTTCCACGGCTTGTCGGGGTCCACCTGCTGGAACTCCCCGAATCCGCCGACGACGCCGAGGCCGGGGTCGTCGAGTTCACCGTCGAAGGGCGCCGGGCCGAGCAATCCCAGCGGTCGGCGGGCCCGGATCGAGAACAGCGCCGCGGTGCCGACGATCTTGCCGGCCCGCAGATCCGCGGTCAGGCCGGTCTGCTCGCAGGCCGCGGCGTATTCGAAGCACAGCCGGTCCAGCGTCCGGTGCAGTTCGAGCAGTCCGTCGCGTTCGTCGGCGTCGGCGGGGCCGCGGCCGCCGCCGAGGATCTCCCCGAAGCGTTCGGCGGCGAAGATCAGCGCATCATCGAGAGCCTCCAGGTGGGTGGCCACCAGGCGGTCAGGTTCATCGTCGTCAACCACGAGGGCCTGCAGCGAGGTGGGCGCACCGGCCGGGGTGGCCCAGTAGAAACCGATCTGGCCGTCGGTCTGGACGATTCGGGGTCTCACGGGCCGGGCCGATCGCTCTTCGCCCGCACGTTCGTCGACCTCTGCCACAGCATCACCCGGTTGTTGCCCGAGTCCGCGACGGCCAGGGTGTCCCCGCACAGCGACAGCCCGTACGGCCAGCACAGGGTGTCGCGCTGCACCGACGTCCAGCGGTTCTCCCCGTTGGAGCCGAAATCCGGCTGCGCCAAAACATGATCCGCTCCCCGGCCCACGGGGCCGCCGGGCATCCCGTCCCACAGCAGGATTCGGTTGTTGGCGGTGTCGGCGACGGCCAGGCATTCGGACTCCCCGGATCCCTCCAGGCACACCGCGTAGGGAAACCGCATCCGGTCTGCGGTGTGCGGGCCGTAGGGCCACTCCTGCGCGCTGGTGAAGTCCGGCTGCCCGATCACCAGGTCGGCCTCGGCGTCGACGCGGGGCTGCGGTGCCCAGCCCAGCACCCGGTGGTCCCCGGCGTCGGCGATCAGCAGCAGATCCTCGCGGCCGGTGATGTCATGCGGCCAGCGGAAGCTGTCCGCGGCGGCGGGGCCGCCGCGGTTCTCCGACTGCGACACCGGGTCGGGCTGCCCGAGCACCACGTCAGCGGGCCGGCCCGGCTCCGGAATACCGTTGTGCCAACCCAGGACCCGGCGGTTGCCGGTGTCGGTCACCCAGAATGTCGAGCCCACCATCGCGATCCCGAATGGCCAGTTGAAACCGGCCGCCGAGCACTGTTCGCCGCGGTTTGCCAGCACCGAGGAGGAGTCGGGCTGACCCAGCACGACATCGGGCGCCACGTCGCTGTTGCGGGGAACCTCGTCCCACACCAGGATCCGGTGGTGCCAGGCGTCGGCGACGATCAGCCTGCCCTCGTGCACCAGCACCCCGGTGGGC
>VERS01000561.1 GCA_018882545.1 Mycobacterium sp. | reverse complement strand
CCTCGGTACGCAGCCGCACCCGGGTGAACCGATGGTCGTGGTTGTGCGGATCGTCCCATGGGGTCACCTTCAGTTCGGCACACACCGCGTGTGTATGTTGCCGGCGAACCGCCAGCAGCGGCCGGTACCACGGCGGGTCGCAGGGCCGCATCCCGGCGATGGAGCGGGCCCCGGAACCTCGGCCCAAGCCCAGCAGCACCGTCTCGGCCTGGTCGTCGAGAGTGTGGGCCAGCAGCACCGGTGCACCGTCCCGGGCGGCTTGCAGGGCGCCGTAGCGGGCTGCGCGGGCCGCCGCCTCCGGGCCGCCTTCGGTGCCGACCTGAACCCGCAGGACCCGAGCCGCCACGCACCCGAGCTCCAGGGCCTGCCGGTGGGCCGTTTCGGCGACGACGTCGGAGCCGGGCTGCAGTCCGTGATCGACGATCAGCGCGGTGGTCGGCAGCACCGCGACGGCGGCGGCGGTCAGTGCCAGTGAATCCGGTCCGCCGGAAAGCCCAACGCACCATCCTGCGGTGTCAGGCAGCCGGGCGGCGGCGAACCCGGCGACCGTGCGGCGCAGCGCGGCTAGAGAACCCGGTCGATCCACCGCTGCGGGTCTTCGATCTCGTCGGGCAACGGCAGGGTGTCCGGGCCGGACCACACCACGTTGAAACGTTCCATCCCGACTGCGCCGACCACGTGGTCGACGAAGGCCCTGCCCCGGGTGTACTGGCTGAGCTTCGCATCGACGCCGAGCAGGGCGCGTACCAGACGCTGCAGGGGGGGTTGTTTGCGTTCGCGGCGGTCGTTGAAGCGCCGCCGGATGGATGCGACGGACGGCACCACGCTGGGGCCGACGGCGTCCATCACATAGTCGGCGTGCCCTTCCAGCAGAGTGCCGAGCACCAGCAGTTGGTCCAGCGCCCGCCGTTGCGGCTCGGACTGCACCGCGCGCATCAGACCGATGACGCCGGAGTGCTGCGGGTCACCGGCGGAGCGCCGCTGGTCCTTGACGAACTCAGCGAGCCGACCGACGACCTGCCCGAAGTCCTCGCCCGGGGCGGAGGTCAGCATCCCCAGCGCGTGCGACATATGTTGGGAAAGCCAGGGATTGGCGGTGAACTGCACCCGGTGGGTTACTTCGTGCAGGCATACCCACAGCCGGAAGTCCTTGGGGGTCAGACGCAGTTGCCGTTCGACGGAGATGACGTTCGGGTAGACCAGCAGCAGGGCCCCGCCCGGACCGTCGCCGTCCCCGTCGGCGAAGGGGTCGTACTGGCCGAGGATCCCCGAGGAGATGTAGGCAAGTACCGCACCGGTCTGGGCGCCGGTGATCCGGCCGGTGACGGTGTTGGCCGGCACGTCGGCCCCGCCGGTCATCACCCGCATGGAATCCGAGGCCGCCCGGATCCACTGCCCGCGGTCGACAATGCGGGGTCGCGGCGGCGGGCCGCCGGTGAAGAGTTGAGTGACCTCACGGACGGGCGACTCGGCGGCCACCGCCGCCTCGGCGAGGTCGTCGATCACCTGCCGGCGGGTGTAGTCGCTGGCCGGTGGGCCCGGCCGGGCCAGCTTGGCGCCGACCGTTCCGGCGAAGCGCCAGTCGACGGCGCGACCGACGGTCAGCTCGGAGGTCGAAGCCACCGGCGCATCAGTCCACTCACGAGCCGCAGCCGCAGGTCCGCAGGATCCCGACCAGGGTGTCCAACCGGGTGCGTCCCTCCATACCGGCGTTGTTGGAGATGAAGGCGAAGCTCAGCACCCGGCCGTTGACGTCGGTGACGATCCCGGCCAGCGAGTTGGTTTTGGTCAGCGACCCGGTCTTGGCCCGCAGCCAGCCGGCGGAGGACTTCCGGTGATCCAAACCCAGGAAACGGTCCGAGAGGGTGCCGCTGCCGCCGGCCACCGGCAGCATGTCGAGCATCGGCCGCAGAGCCGGCTGATCTGTCCCGGCGGCGGCGTTGACCACCTCGTCGAGGGTCTTGGTGGTCAGCAGGTTGGCCACCGACAGCCCACTGGAGTCCACCAGGGAGGCACCCGTCAGGTCGATGTTGATGGCGGCCAGCTTGGCCAGGACGGCATCGACGGAACCGGCGAAGCTCAGCGGCCGGCCGGTGGCCTGAGCGACCTCCCGGCCGATGGTTTCGGCCATCACGTTGTCGGAGGCGACCACCATCTGGCGTACCCGCTCGATCAGCGGGGCCGATTGCACCGAAGCCAGCTGGCGACCCTCGGCCGGGCCGGGCGCCATGGTGACCTTGGCCGGGTCCACGCCGAGGGCCACCGCCAGAGCCCGGCCGACGTCCAGGGCCGGGGTGGGTGAGCGCCGCGACTCCATGGTGGTCGGCTGGATCCGTCCGGCATCGAGCATCACCGACTGGACCGGTGAGATGTCGCCGCCGGCGATGTCGGCCGCGTCCCAGCCCGGCGCCATATCCGGTCCGCTGTAGAGCGAGTTGTCGACCTGCACCGCCGTCGCCTTGATTCCGCTGCTGCGCACCTGTTCGGCAAGGTCGGAGATCCGCGCCGCACCGCGATACCAGGTCTCCTCCCGGGGCGGTGCCGCCGACAGGACCGGATC
>VERS01000560.1 GCA_018882545.1 Mycobacterium sp. | reverse complement strand
GCCCAGTTCGGTCCGGATGGCCTCGATCAGTTCGCGGTTGATCCGGTTGATCGGCGACACACCGCCGAAGTGCAGATAATGCTCGGCGACCGACTCCAGCCTTTCCCGGGGGATGCCTCGCCCGCGGGTGACGTTCTCCAGGAACGGCATCACCTGCTCAGGCCCCTCCGGCCCGCCGAAGGACAGCAGCAGCAGCGCGTCGAAAGCCTCAGCCATTCCTAGCCCTCACACCAACTGTGTGGAGGCGCCGCCGTCGGCGTAGATCACCGTGCCGGTGGTGGCCGGCAACCAGTCGGAGAGCAGCGCGCACACCGTCTTGGCGACCGCGGTGGGATCCTTCATATCCCAGCCCAGCGGAGCGCGCTGGTCCCAGCCCTCCTCCAGCATCGCCATCTCGTCCTTGAACTGGTCTCCCAGCGCGCCGCCCATGATCGCACTCATGTCCAGCGTCCGAATCGGCCCGGCGGCAACGAGATTCGAGCGAACCCCGACTCTACCGGCCTCGCGGGCGACGAACCGGTTCACCGACTCCAGCGCGCTCTTGGCGACCGTCATCCAGTTGTAGGCGGGCATGGCCCGGGTGGGATCGAAATCCATGCCGACGATCGCGCCGCCGCGGTTCATGATCGGCAGTACTGCTTTGGCCAGCGATGCGTAGGAGAAGGCCGAGATGTGAATGCCCTTGGCGACGTCCTCGTAGGGGGCGTCGAAAAAGGGGTTGATACCCATACCACTGGGCGGCATGTAGCCGATCGAATGCACCACGCCGTCCAGTTTGCCGTCCACTCCGATCACATCGGTGATCCGGCCGGCGAGGCTGTCGAGGTGTTCGTTGTTCTGCACGTCGAGTTCGAGCAGGGGTGCCGGGTTCGGCAACCGGTCGATGATCCGCTGGATCAGCCGCATCCGGTCGAATCCGGTGCAGACGATCTCCGCGCCCGCCTCCTGTGCCACCCGGGCGATGTGGAAGGCGATGGAGGAGTCGGTGATGATGCCGGTGACGAGGATACGCTTACCCTCGAGAAGCCCTGCCATGTAGGTCCTTTCGTGTTCGGAAGCCCGCTACTAGTGCCCCATGCCCATTCCGCCGTCCACCGGGATCACCGCGCCGGCGATGTAGCCGGCGTCCTCGGAGGCCAGGAAACTCACCGCGCCGGCGACCTCTTCGGCGGTGCCGATCCGCTTAGCCGGGATGAATTCCAAGGCGCCCTTCTGAACTCGTTCGTCCATCGCCCGGGTCATATCGGTGTCGATCAGGCCCGGGGCGACCACGTTGGCGGTCACCCCGGCCTTGGACATCTCCCGCGAGATGGATCGGGCCATCCCGATCAGACCTGCCTTCGACGCGGCGTAGTTGGACTGGTTGCCGATACCCCAGCTGCCCGACACCGATCCGATGAAGATCATCCGGCCGAACCGGTTTTTCTGCATGCTGCGCGCGGCGCGCTGGGCCACCCGGAATGCACCGGTGAGGTTGGCGTCGATCACCTTCTCGAACCGTTCCTCGGTCATCCGGATCATGAACGCGTCCGCGGTGACGCCGGCGTTGGACACCAGCACCTCGACCGGACCCTGATGCTCCTCGACCGCGGTGAACGCGCGGTCGACGGCCGCGCTGTCGGTGACATCACACTCGACACCGAACAGGCCCTCCGGCGCGCCGGAACCGCGGTGGGTGACCGCCACCTTGTGGCCGTCGGCGGCCAGTCGGCGGGCGATCGCCAGTCCGATTCCCCGGTTCCCGCCGGTGACCAGCACCGAACGGGACACGAACGGAGGTCTGCCGCCGGCGGCGGCGGTCGACGCGGCTCCGGTGGTGTCGCTCATGCACGTCAACTTAGTGCCTGACCGACACGACACCGAAATCAGGCGGGGCAGGCTTTCTGATCGGCCATTGCGCCGCGACGGTCGACGAAGCCGGGCTTGGCTAGCATCATCGGGATGCTGGAAACGCCGGCCGCCGCCGCGCTGGAACGTATCCTCGACGCGCACGGCGGACTGCCCTTGTGGCAGACACTGTCTGCCGTGGAGGTCGAACTGTCGGCATGGGGATTGCTGTTCGGCGCCAAACACATCCGGCCGTTGCGCCACGCGGTGGTGGTCGTCGATGCCAACGACCCTCGGGCGGTCATCAAGGATTTTCCGGAACCGCGGTGTACTGCGGCTCTGCTCGGAACCCACCGGGTGGAGATCCGCGACGAATCCGGTACGGTGCTGCGGTACCGGGACAACCCGCGGCGGGCGTTTGCCCACCCACGCCGATTGCTGTACTGGGACGACCTCGATTTCACCTACTTCTGCGGGTATGCGATGTGGTGCTACCTGACCGTGCCGTTTCTGCTCCTGCGGCACGGGGTGAGCCTGCAGACCTGGGAGCAGGACGCCGAGGGCGCAGTGAATCTGACCGTGGGGTTCCCCGACTACCTGCCGGTGCACTGCCCGACACAGAAGTTCTTCTTCGATCCGGCCGGCAGGCTCGTGCGCCACGACTACACCGCCGAGGTGGTGGGCAGCTGGGCCAGGGCCGCGCAGCTGTGCGCCGACTACCGGCGGTTCGGGGGGGTT
>VERS01000559.1 GCA_018882545.1 Mycobacterium sp. | reverse complement strand
AGTCCGTCCCGCCGCGGCCCGCCCCGCCGGCGGACCCGGTGCACCGGGCGGTGGCCGAACAGGTCGCGGCGCTGCTGACCTGGGATCGTGCCGTCCGGGCCGACGCCGACGATGCGGTGCATCAGATGCGGGTGACGATCCGTCAGATCCGCAGTCTGCTGCAGGCCTCCGAGGAGGAGTTCGGCCTGACCGACGACGCCACCATCCTGTCCGAACTGCGCGAGTTGGCCGCAATCCTGGGCGTGGCCCGGGACGCCGAGGTGCTCGCCGAGCGCTACCGCGAGGCGCTGGACGCACTTCCTGCGGAGTTGGTTCGCGGTCCGGTGCGCCGACGCCTGGTCGACGGCGGCTGGCAGCGTTACCGGACCGGTTTGGACCGCTCGTTGAAGGCGATGCGGTCGGCGCGCTACTTCCGCCTGCTCGATGCGCTTGACGACGTCGTGGTGAGCAGTCCCCCGCGGGATGAGGAACACCCGCACGCCACCATCACATCGGGCTTCAGGCGGGTGCGCAGACGCCTGGCCACCGCGCAGGACGCAGCCACCGAACACGACCGCGAGGAGGCTTTGCACCGAGTGCGCAAGGCGGCCAAGCGACTTCGCTACGTCGCAGCGGCTACCGGCGCCAAGGAAGTGTCCGATCGGGCCAAGACGATTCAGTCGCTGCTCGGCGACCACCAGGACAGCGTGGTCAGTCGCGCCCATCTGCTGGCCGAGGCCGCCGCGGCGCATGCCGCCGGTGAGGACACCTTCACCTACGGCGTTCTCCACCAGCGGGAGGAGGAATTGGCGCAGGCCTGCCGGGAGGGACTGGACTCAGCGGTCAAGGAGTTGCGGCGCAGCGTCCGCAAAGCAACATCGCACTCCTCGGCGCGATGAGGTCGGACCGCCCACCCGGCGGGGCGGACGAGCTGGCCTGTAAGCCGGATTCTGTTCCGCTGCGCGCATGGCGCGGCGGCGGCGACCATCCATCTGGGCCACCCGTCGCCGGGGGCCTCGAGCGGCCTACCCGCAGGCTCGGGCGAGCAGCCCTCGAACACCTGCGCAGCCGCACCGCCGGTGCGGCCTCTTGGCCTTGCTTCGGGTGGGGTTTACCGAGCCACCCCAGTCACCCGGAGCGCTGGTGCGCTCTTACCGCACCGTTTCACCCTTACCGCCGACCCTGACGAATCAGGCCCGGCGGCGGTTTGCTTTCTGTGGCACTGTCCCGCGAGTCACCTCGGATTGCCGTTAGCAATCACCCTGCTCTGTGAAGTCCGGACTTTCCTCGACCCGCCGTCGACCCGCAGGTCGCCGTGGGCCGCGGCCGCCCGGCCAACTCGTCCGCACCACCAAAATACCGTCAGCCGGCCTTCCGGTACACCAGCCACCGCATCTCGATCGGGCACTCCTCGCGGGGCATGTCGAAGACGTCCTGCCCACTGACCCAGGCGGCATACCAACTCGTCGGCGGCCACTTCTCAGCCGGGATGTGGCTCTTCTCGTAGTCATAGACCGAATCGTCGGCGACCAGCTCCAGTGGCAGCCCGTCCTGCGCCGCGGCCAGCTCGTCGCGGGTGAAGATGGTCGTGTAGCACTGCTGGCCGAGCTGGCGGGCGGCGTCATCGACAACGTGGCCGGGCCGGTAGAGGAACACGTTGAAGATCAGATGGCCGCCGGGAGCCAGGCACCGGGCGGCCAGTTCGAACACCCCGCGCAGCTGATCGGTGTCGCGGAAGTCCGAAACCACCTCCGACAGCAGGATGATCCGGTAGTCATCACGCAGATCTTCGGCGCCGACGTCAAAGACGTTGCGCTGCAACACCCGAACGTTCAGCGAATCCCGGCCGGCCTCCTCGGTCAGGATCTCTGCGAACCTGGACGTCATTTCCACCGAGTCCACCGGGTGGCCGCGACGAGCCAGCGCAAGACTGTTCCGGCCGGTGCCCGCCCCAATGTCGAGGACCGGGCACTGGCCCGGGTCACCGCTCTGCTCGGCCAGCGCCCAGACCCGGGCGTCGGGATCGGTGCCGAAAAGCGGTGGTTCACGGGTTTCCACCCAGTTGTTGTAGGCGGCCTCGACGGTGAACCAGCGCCCCTTGACGAAGTAACTCGCCGTCAGGCCGTTCGGCGACTCGTAGGTGATCACGATCTCCGAGCGCGGCGAGACTTTGTAGGCAGCATCGAGTTGAACGGCCAGGACTTCGCGGAGTTTGGCGAGGTCTTCGCCGCTGTACCGCACGCCCATCGAGGTGAAAAGGTCGTCGCACATGCTGACGTAGTGATCGATCATCCCCGGCACCGCGGGCAATGCGATCTCTCCCTTGGCCACGGCGCGTCCCATCAGACGGCGGGTCATCGCTCTGCGGACCAGCGGATCCAGCGGACCGCTGAACTGACTACTCACCCCGCATTCCTACCGCATCGCCGCGCTGACCCGCAGCACAGGGGTGGATCGCCGGCCGAGGCCAATGCTGTGACAGCGATACCGCCGCCAGCGATGATGTCTTCGATGATGCCGTTCGCCGACCTCGGCGCCGACCGGGTGGTGCACCCGGGCGGCGCCGAGGTCGGCGAACGGCATCATC
>VERS01000558.1 GCA_018882545.1 Mycobacterium sp. | reverse complement strand
GCCCAGGGCACCGAGGCCGGCGGTCACTGCGGTGAGGTCACGACGCTGGTGCTGATTCCCGAGGTGCTCGACGCGATCGCCGAGATCCCCGGTGGCAAAGACGTTCCCGTTCTGGCCGCCGGCGGTATCGTCACCGGCCGGCAGATGGCGGCCTGTATGGCGATGGGAGCGGCCGGCGCCTGGACGGGGTCGGTGTGGTTGACCACGGACGAAGCCGAGACGGCGCCCTACACCAAGCAGAAGATGCTGGTGGCCTCATCCCGGGACACCATCCGCTCAGCCGGGCGAACCGGTAAGCCGTCGCGGCAGTTGCGTTCGGATTGGACCGACGCCTGGGCGCCCAACCCCAGAGGCCGCCAGCCGTTGCCACTGCCGCTGCAGGCCATGATCGCCGAGCCGGCCTTGCGCCGGATCGATAAACTCGCCGCGAGCGGCCATCCCGGCGCCCAGGCGCTGTCGACCTACTGGGTGGGCCAGGGGGTGGGTCTGATGAACAAGATCAAACCCGCCCGCGAGGTGGTACTGGAGTTCATCGAGGACTACGTCACCGCCACCGAGCGGCTGTCCGGCACCCTCGGCGACTGACGTCGCCTAGATTGACTCGCCGTGAACACCATCTTCACGGCCCGCAAAGTCGTCACGATGAACCCGGCCAATCCCGAGGTGCAGGCGGTGGCCGTCCGCGACGGGCGCATCGTCTGTGCCGGCACCCTGGAGGAATGCCTGGCCTGGGGTGAGGCGAGGGTCGACGACCGGTTCGCCGACCACGTTCTCATCCCGGGTTTCGTCGAGGCTCACGGGCACACCATGGACAGTGCCAACGAGTTGATGCCGTTCGTCGGCTACTACCCATACCCGCTCTCTGATGGCCGCTCGACTAAACCGATCCGCAGCTACGACGATCTGGTCACCCTCCTGCGGGAAGAGAACACCAAGCTCCCCGCGGGGGAACCGTTGGTGGCCAACGGTTTCGACCCGATCTACTTCCCGGACCTGCCACGGCTGTCCAAGCGGGAGCTCGACCAGGTGTCCGAAACCCGCCCCGTCTTCGTCCGCCACGCCAGCGGACATCTGGCAACGGTCAACTCCGCTCTGCTGCGGGCCGAGGGAATCACCCGCGATTCGCAGACTCCGGGCATCGGCAAAGACCCGGACGGCGAACCGAACGGCGAACTGCAGGAAGCCCCGGCCATGATGCTGGCCAGGGCCGCCTTCGAGACGATGATGGCGGCCTCGGTCGGTGCCAAACCGATCCAGATCCACGCGGCGATGTGCCGCAACGCCGGAGTGACGACGTCCACCGAACTGGTCGGCCCGCTGCTGCTCGATGCCGGCCAGGTGCAGATCTGGCAGGAGACGGTCAACGATCCGAGCTTTCCGGCCCGGATGGTGCTCTACAACCTGCCCGCGATGCCGGGCGTCACCGCCGACTACGACGCGATGGCCGAGGCGGCGGTCAAGCTTCGCGAGATCGAGACGGACAAACTGCGCTCACCCGGCATCAAACTGGTCGCTGATGGGTCGATTCAGGGCTGGACGGCCGTCATGCTCGAACCGGGGTACTTCACCGGCGAAGACCACGGGCTGCTGCTGGTGTCGCCGGAGGAGATGGTCACCGCGTTGCGGGCGTTCCATGCCCGCAAACTCAACGTGCACTGCCACGCCAACGGCAATGCCACCGCGCAGGTCTTCATCGACGCCGTCGAGGAGGTGCTGCGCACCGACGCCTGGCTGGATCACCGTCATGTGGTGCAGCACTCCCAGACCACCACGGCCGCGCAGTACCGGAAGATGGGCCGACTCGGCGTCTGCGCCAACATCTTCACCAACCACATCTGGTACTGGGGTGATCAGCACTACGAGTTCACCATGGGTCCGGAGCGCGCCCGCGGGATGTGGGCCTGCCGAACCGCGCTGGACAACAACGTGCCGTTGTCGTTCCACAGCGATTCCGGCGTCACCCCCATCGGGCATCTGATGACGATGTGGTGCGCGGTCAACCGGGTCACCCCCGGTGGCCGGGTACTCGGTGACCACGAGAAGATCACCCCCTACGAGGCGCTGCACGCTGCCACCATCGGCGGCGCCTACCAGTTGCACATGGACCACGAGATCGGCTCCATCGAGGCCGGCAAGTTCGCCGACTTCGCGGTGCTGAAGGAATCCCCCCTCGACGTCGACCCGATGGGGATCCGCGACATCGAGGTATGGGGGACCGTGGTGGGCGGCGAGGTCTTCCAGGCCGCGCACGGGTGAGGCCACCGATCCCCGTCACGGTGATCGGCGGCTACCTCGGTTCAGGGAAGACAACCCTGCTCAACCAGGCGCTCCGGCAGTCCGGCGGTCAACGGATCACAGTGTTGGTCAACGATTTCGGTACCATCAACATCGACGGTGATCTGATCGCCGCCGATGACGGTGACACCATCACACTGACCAATGGGTGCGTGTGCTGCATGATCGGCAGCGACCTGATGACGGCGTTGTGGTCGGTCCGCGACCGTGAAGATCCGCCGGACCACGTCATCATCGAGGCCAGCGGCATTGCCGATCCCGCCCCGATCGCC
>VERS01000557.1 GCA_018882545.1 Mycobacterium sp. | reverse complement strand
CGACCGGTTCGGGGTCGGCGTCGTCAACCGGGGGTGGCGGAGCAGCCACCGAGGAGGTGGGCGGCGGAATCGGGGTACTGCTCGCGATCACGGCTCTTCCCGGGTTGTCCGAGGCCGGGGCCGGGGTACTGGTTCTGGATTCCAGCCTGGAACCGGCCGGCATCTCCCCGGAGTATTTGCCGGTCACCAGCAGGGCCGTGGCCACTACGAAGGTCGCCGCGGCCAGCCCGATCAGCACCAGCAACAGCCGGGAGGTATGCCGCATCCGGGCGGTCGGGTCCGAGCCGGGCTGCGCCGCGCTGAGCGGATATTGTCCCCACTCGTCCCATTCGTCCCACCCGTCCCATTCGTCCCGCCCGTCCCAACCCTCCCAGTCGTAGTTCGCCGGCCCGTAATCGCCGCCAGCGCGAGCCCACAGGGTCCCCTCGGAGAGGGCCTCGTGGTTGGTCATAGCCGCAGATGTTAGCGCTGATTACGGGCCGATTCCCGGCCTTGCTCCGATCGGGTACGGCGACGCGGCCGGGGTGCGAAGAACACCACCATCATCGCCAGTCCGGATCCGGGGGCGATCGCGTAGCCGATGTCGCGCAAGATGCCCAATTCGACGGCGCCAAGCACCCGCAGCGCCGGACCGGGCGTGAAAACCGCGGTCATCAGTGCTTTCGCCGAGCCGGTGGACACGTAGTCGCTCAGGTGGGACATCGAACTGCCGGGCGCCCAGGGGTTGGGGGTGTGGACCGCGACGCGCCCGCCGTTGGCGGCCACCGCGTTCGGCCCCCCGAAAAGGACCCCGCCGCCACTGCCGGTCAGGGTGGGGTCGTATGCGGTGTTCCACTTTCCGCCGGGCCCGATGAGCTGGCTTCCTGCGGAGTCCATCAGAAAGCTGTCGTAGACCGTCCAGGTCTGTCCGGTGTTGGTGCCGGGCGCCCCGACATTGGACAGGAAGCCCAAGGTGTGCAGCAGTTCATGCATGGCGATCGATTGGAAGTCATACCGGGTGACCGGTATTGGGTCGTCGAAGCTCCAGGGCGGGCCGAAATTCCAGCTGATGTCCCCGTCGGTGGCGGAGCCATTGGGGTCCACGCCGGTCTGAATCTTGCTCTGCACGACGGTCTGCAGGAATCCCGTTCCGGAGCCGGCGAAGTCGCTGCCGGCCTCGGCCAGGGTCCCCGACAGCGGCGAGTACCTTCCGGTCACCCGGTAGGTGACGGTCACCGGCGCCGGCACGACGAAGTAGGCGCCCAGCCGGGCGGCGGCCGATTCGAGTGCGGTGCGGGCCGCTGGCGACCAGTACTGCGATCCCGAGCCGTAGACGAACTGGAAGCGCAGCACCGGCGCCACCGCACCTCGGGCGACCGTCACGTCTGCCGCGGTGCCGGCAGGGCGGAGCAGGTCGCGCAGGTTGATGTGGAAACCGGTGTCGGCGGCGGTGACGGCGAAACTGTCCGCGCCGTCGAACTCCGGGCCGGGTAGGTACTGGTACTCGCCGGCGTTGGTGACTGTCACGGTTCCGTGGCGCGGGGCCCGGGTGATTGTGTACTTGAGCGGATCGTCCTCCGGATCCACCGCCCCGATGCTGCCGGTGATCGGGCCTTCGGTCTGACCGGTCAGCTGCACCGGGCTCACGGTGGGTGCTTCGTTGAAGAATGTGCGACGAACCAGCAAGGCCGCGCCCTCAAAGAAGGCCTGGATCTGTCCCAGCAGGTCGCCGAGGACATCGGCGAAGGCCGACGCCCGGGCACCCGTCGGTGCGGCGAGGCTCCCCAGGGCGCGGGGCGGGACAGTCACCGCCTGCGGCGGCTGCATCCGTTGCGGCGGCACCACTGCTGCCGGGCGCGCCTCGATGTCGCTCGCAGCGGGGCCTGCTACTGCGGCGGACGGGACGTCCCGCGCAGCCGTCGGCGGCGCCCAGTCCGGTGCGAGGGCTGCCGCCGTGACCGGGTCGGCCGTCGGTTCGAGGTCGGTGGTCTTGCCGGCCCGGGGAACCGCGCCCGGCCGCGCGGTTGTCCCTCCCCGCCTGGCCGGGAGGGCGTCCACCGCGGCGGCGGGACCCGGCCGGGGTCCAGCGGCTCCGGCGATCCCGGCCGCGTTCACCGGCCCGGAGCGGCGGTCATCGCCGGAGCCGCGGGGGCGCACAGGAGCGGAGGCGCCGGTCCCGGCGGATGGTTCGCCCGCGATGTCCGGGGCGGCTGTCGCGTCCGAATTGTCCGCCAGGGCCACGGCCGTCAAGCCGGGCGCGATGGCGGCGGGCCCGCCTAGCGCGAATCCGAGTGCCACCGCGGTCGTGGCGAACTGCGCCGCCCGCCTCCCGGTGCCAGCCCCGCCGGCGGGCTGTCTCCAAGCGCCCGGTCCGGGAGCGGCACCCCCATGAAGCCGCTGTTCACCTGGCTGTCTCGTTCGGGTGGAGGGGCGCGCCTGTCGATCCTGATCTTCCATCGCGTGGTTCGGGCGCCCGACCCCTTGTTGCCCGATGAACTTCAGGCCGCACGCTTCGATGCCATCTGCACCTGGCTCTCGCGGTGGTTCAACGTGTTGCCCCTGGCCCAGGCCTTGGCCCGGCTTAGCGAGGGTGGGCTGCCCCCGAG
>VERS01000556.1 GCA_018882545.1 Mycobacterium sp. | reverse complement strand
CACGGTCGGAGTCGAGGGGATTCTGCGAGTAAGCGACCACCTGCGGGTCGTCGTCGGTGTGGAAGTTGACACCGATGAGCCGGTAGGAATCGGCGATGATCGGGTAGAACGGGTTGATCTGCTTGAAGACGGTGGCTCCGGGAATCAAGACGGCTTCCTCGGCGGCCACCGGTGCGGCCAGGAGCCCGAACGGCAGCAGCGCCAGTGCGCCGATGCACACCGGCCGGCGGCATGCCCTACCCATCACGACAACCTCCCCCCAGCGTCCCTCCGAGATTCCCGTCGACAGTGGTTGCCAAACAATCCCGGCCTGACCGAGGGGGCCGTCCGCCTGCGCTAAAGTCCAACCGGTCGAAGGGAGGGCCGGGTGCGGGCAGTCCAGGCGCCCAGCACCGGAGCACTGCGGGGCTGGCAACGGCGGGCGCTGGTCAAGTATTTGACCGCCAAGCCCCGCGACTTCCTGGCTGTCGCAACCCCCGGCGCCGGCAAGACCGCCTTCGCACTGCGCATCGCCACCGAACTGCTCGCCGAGGGCACCGTGTCGACGGTCACCGTGGTGGTCCCGACCGAACACCTCAAAAACCAGTGGGCGCTGGCCGCCGCGCGGGTCGGCCTGGCGCTGGACCCCCGGTTCTCCAACTCCAACGCCGCGCACTCCGATGAGTACCACGGGGTGGTGGTGACCTACGCCCAGGTGGCCAGCCACCCGAGCAGGCACCGGGTGCGCACCGAAAATCGCCGGACTCTGGTCGTCTTCGACGAGATCCACCACGGTGGCGACGCCAAGAGTTGGGGCGAGGCCATCCGGGAGGCGTTCGACGACGCCACCCGGAGACTGGCGCTGACCGGAACCCCGTTCCGCAGCGATGACAGCGCGATCCCGTTCGTGACCTACGAGACCGGCGCCGACGGATTCGCCCGGTCCAAAGCCGACCACACCTACGGCTACGCCGACGCACTGAGCGACGGGGTGGTGCGGCCGGTGCTGTTCATGGCCTACTCCGGGGAGGCCCGGTGGCGAGACAGCGCCGGCGAGGAACATGCAGCCCGCCTGGGCGAACCGCTGACCGCCGAGCAGACCGCACGCGCCTGGAAGACCGCGCTCGACCCGGCCGGGGAGTGGATGCCCGCGGTCATCGCCGCCGCGGACACCCGGCTGCGCGGGCTGCGCGAGCATGTGCCCGACGCCGGCGCCATGATCATCGCCTCCGACCAGACCGCCGCCCGGGCCTACGCCACACTGCTGCGGACGATCACCGGCGAGGCCCCGACCCTGGTGCTGTCCGACGACAAGGGCGCCTCGGAGCGGATCGGGGCCTTCGCCGAGGGCAGTTCACCGTGGCTGGTGGCGGTGCGGATGGTCTCTGAAGGCGTCGACGTCCCGCGGCTGGCGGTCGGCGTGTACGCCACCAGCGCATCGACGCCGCTGTTCTTCGCGCAGGCGATCGGCCGGTTCGTGCGCTCCCGCCGGCCCGGGGAGACCGCGTGCATCTTCCTGCCGTCGGTACCGAACCTGCTGGCGCTGGCCAGCGAGATGGAGGCGCAGCGCAACCATGTGCTGGGCAAGCCGCACCGCGATTCCCCGGACGATCCGCTGGGCGCCGAGCTGGCCGCGCAGCGGCGCGACGAGCCCGGCGAGGCGGGCAACCCGATCGAGTACCTCGGCGCCGAAGCCGAACTCGATCAGGTGATCTTCGACGGGGCCTCGTTCGGCACCGCGACCCCGGCCGGCAGCGACGAAGAGGCCGACTACCTCGGTATCCCCGGGCTGCTCGACGCCGACCAGATGCGCGATCTGCTGCGCCGACGCCAGGAGGAGCAACTCGCGACCCGGACGGCGTCGGGAGTCCAGCCACCGCGCACCACCCACGGCCGACTACGCGAGTTGCGCCGCGAACTCAACGCCCTGGTGGCCGCCACCCACCATCGGACCGGCAGGACCCACGGCGCGATCCACAACGAGTTGCGCCGGATCTGCGGCGGCCCGCCGGTGGCCGCGGCCAACAGCGATCAGCTGCAGGCCCGCATCGAGGCGGTTCGCTCATTAGAGCCCTAACAACGCGGGCAGATCGGCCACCGAGTCGATGACGTGGTCGGGCTGCATGGCGAATTCGTCTGCAGCCCAGAGGTCTACGACGTCCTGGCGGAACTTGCCGGTTCGCACCAAAACCCCGGTCATGCCGACCACCTGCGCGGCCAGCACATCATTGTGGAGGTCGTCGCCGACCATGTAGACCTCGTCGCAGTCCACGCCGAGTCGGGCGGCGGCGGCCAGGAACCCCGCCGGTGCCGGTTTGCCCACCGCGGTCACCTGACGCCCGGACGCCTGTTCCATCCCGATCAGGTACATCCCGGTGTCGATGCGCAAGCCCTCGCTGGTCTTCCAGGAGGTGCTGCGGTGCATCGCGATCACCGGCACATCGCGGGTCAGCCATTCGTAGACCCGACTCAGGGTCAGGTGGCTGAACTGCGGGCCGGCACCGCCGAGCAGCACCACGTCGGGAATGTCGCCGGTCTGCTCACCGATGTCGCCGATGTCGACGAGGTCGATTCCCTCCATGTCCTCGGTGATGTCGCCGTCGTTGATCAGCACACAC
>VERS01000016.1 GCA_018882545.1 Mycobacterium sp. | reverse complement strand
GGCATGTACTCTCCCGGCTCCGCCATCGGGCGCGGCGCCGCTGAGCCGATCAACGTCTCCCAGGCAGGCGTGCTTCGGGTCGACCTCACCAACGCTGCCCTGGAAGCTCAACTGACCGACCAGACGATACAGGCGATCGTGAGGCGGCATCTTCGTTCCGCAATCTTGATTGCCGCCGCCGGTGCTGTAGGAATCACGCTGCTGGCCAACGTCGCGTTGGCGCCGCACTTCGGGCCGGAGTGGGGCCAGGCGTTCAAGATGGTGCCGATTTTGGCGTTGACCGGTATCCCGCTTGTCGTGGCTGGCGCAAGCGGACCGGTTCACATCCAGCGGGGGCGGTCGCACGTCGCGCTGATCGGCCCCGCGATCTGTCTGTTGTTCGCGCCGGCTATCGCCTTCGCGGCGATTACGTCCCTGGTTACCGCGGCGTGGATCGTGTTGCTGAAAGACTGCGTCCTTGCAGGCATCCAAGCGGTTTTGATGGGTCATGCAACCCCGTGGCGTGAAGTGGCCCTGGCTGGTCTCGTTGTCGCCGTCGGGTCGGTGGCCTGCCTCACCCTCGGTTCATGATTCCGGAGGAGACGACGTCGTCGCGAACGAAGACGAAGTTCGAGAAGCTATAGAAGTTCGCCTCAGGTGTGTTCCAGTCCCGTCGTGCCAGACCCGTCCCGTGCGCCAGTAACTGGTAGAGGGAATAGCCCGGAAGCAGATGGCTTAAATCGCGCATCGAATGGCCTCGAAACAACTGGTGCCAGTTGAACTCGATCTGGATGAACTTGGGTCGCAGTTCGGAGATGGTGTGCCGCGCGCCGCTCAGGACTTCGAATTCGAATCCTTCGGTGTCGATTTTGAGCAAGTCAACTTCGCGGTACTGGTGGGCCGACCTAGCGAAGTAGGAATCCAACGAGACTACGGGAACGTCTACGGAGCTAACATTGGCCGAACCAACAAAGTCAATTTCGCTGACCGCACTGCTGAAGCTAGCGAGAGTTGAGGCCTCTCCGTAGTTCAGAGTGAGTGTTTCATCCCGTTCGCCGACGCCAACGTTCACGGGGGTGAACCTCCCGGGAAAGGCGTCCTCGATTTCCTTGAGGGACTCGAACGATTTCGGCAGCGGTTCAAAAGCAATTACATGGGCACCCGTGTGCTCGAGCAGAAGTCTTGAGTAGGTTCCCTGGTTGGCGCCGATATCGACGCATAACATCGGGTTTGTCAGGGCGAATCGACGGATGAACTTGGCCTCTCCTGTCTTCTCGGGGTGCGGTCCGAGGTTGTATCCGCGGCCGCGCATCGTCAGGTGGAGGAGAAGGTCGTTGAATTTCTGCGCTGACGGCCGGCAGAAGACGAAAACGTAAGCCGCTGTCAGCAGTCTCCGAAGTTGGGTCAAACGCGTTTTGCCACTCGATTCAGTCATGGTCGGTCGTCGACGGTCGAATCCAGAGCCGGGCCGATCCCGGTTGCCTTTTCTACCACTCGGACAGTTACCTTCCCGACGCCGATGTCTAACGTGGTGGCGCTGCTCTCTGGGCGGGCCATTCCCGGGTCAAACTCATGGCCGAGGGTATGGCCGTCAGGGTGATCGTAACGATCAGAGTCAAGCGGCATCCGGCGATTCTAATTGCGTGAGGCTGACCGCAGATGGGCAACCCCGGGTGAAGGGCCTCAAATCCTCCAGTGGGGTGAGACGATCATTACGCGTACGGTACAATTAGCACCTTTCGAGCTAAGCAGGGGGTCGGCATGGCTGTCAATTTGTGACCACCTGTTGGTGCCAACAGCTCAACTCGGGCTCGCTCGGGGGCGTGTGGTGACCCGGTGCCACGGCTAGTCGTCGCTATGCCGGCGTTCAATTCCGAGAAAACGGTACGCCAAGCGGCTATGACGACATTGCGGGCAATGCCTCAAGACAGCCAGTTGATTGTGTTTGATGACTGCAGTACCGATCAGACGCTGGCTGTTCTGGAAACCATTCGGGACCCGCGCTTGCGTTTGATCCGAAGTGCCGATAACGTGGGAGGGGGGGCGGCGCGTAACAAGATGATCGAGCTGTCCGATAGCGAATACTTGGCTGCAATGGACGCCGACGACGTAACCCTCCCTTGGCGGTTTCGGCTTCAACTTCGTGCCCTAGAAACAGCTGACGTCGCCTTCAGTTCAGCAGTGAGGTTTGGGGACCGCGTCGGTTTGAGCGCACCGACTTCGCTGACAGTGGACGAACTGCCCCCTGCCCTTTTGTTTCATTGCCCAGTTTTTCACCCGTCTCTCACCGCTCGGCGATCGGCCTTCGAGCGAGTGGGCAATTACATTTCCGATCGCCGAGTATCTGGCGATCTAAAAGTCGACGACGCCGAGGACTATGAGTTGTGGCTCCGGATGGCGCTATCGGGTGTGCGAATGCGCCGTCTCGGTACGCCGGTTCTGGCCTACAGGCTAAGTTCCTCCCAAGTGACCGCAGGCGAGGCTCTAGCTGCGGTGAAGCGCACCCCAAATCGGCGCCTGCAGGAGGCTTACCTGGACCTTTGCAGTTTCGTTTTGGACATACCTCCCTTGGCCGCGGACTGCGAAGCCATCATCGAAACGTTAGAAGGCCACCTCCATGAATCGCTTGTGAGGTTCCGACTGCTTAATCGGGCCCACTTCGCGAAACTGCTGGCCAGCCGCCCACAGACGCTCTCACCGAGGGTTTTTTTTCGCCCGCCTGCGGTCCCCAGTTGAACAACTTGCAAGCGGAGGAATCCACAATTGGGTGAAATCTACGTACAAATAGTCGCCCTGCTCGCTGTTGCGGTCACGGGAATCCTGATCGCAGCTGCCATCGGCAGGCGAATGGGATGGCTCAGCTTCAGAGTTCTGGCGATTCTTTCTTACACTTTGGTCATTCCAATTTCCGGTATAGCCCATCTCGCGAGGGGTCCCGACTCGCAGTACCGGGGCCCCTACGATGCCCTAAACGGTCTGGATACCGGGCAGATGGCGTACGTAGTCGTCGTCGCCGGTAGCGGCCTTGCAGCACTTGTCGTTGGAACCTTGGTCGCTTTACCCACTTCACGGGTGAAACGACGAACCTCTCCACTTACACCGGATGATCGAAAGACGCTCCCGCTTTTTATCGCCGCTATCCTGCCTGTATCTATCTGGGCTTTGCAGAAGACTCGAGAATATGTCGCGGGACTCGATGTCTTCGGAGGGCGAGTAATCTCGGTGAGCGGCGGTAACGCACGCTACACGTTCGTTTCCTACTGGGCGGTGTGGGCAATCAGCCTGGGGGTGATCTGGTTCGTGCTCCAGAGAAGAGAATCCAAGCCCCTCATGACGGCGATAGTGTTTTTCGGCGGCGCCGCAGCGTGTGCGGTGGTCGTCGACTGGGCGGGAGGTCGGTCCGACGCCCTGCTGGCGGCCGTGCCGATGGCCCTAGTGCTGTTTCCCTTAGTCCGCGCTGGACAGTTGACGACACTACTGTTCGGCTCGTTTGTCGCGATTGGCGGCGCTTGGCAAGTTGCTCAACTAACCGCCCGTCGCTCCGCAGTGGACCCGTATGGCGGTAGCGGGTTGGCGGGCTTTGTTGACTGGGAGTTCGGGCGTTTCTCCATGCTGGGTTGGGCGACGCAGTACACAGAGCAGACGGGCTTTCTATACGGTGAGACTCTGGTTTCCGGGGGTCTCAGACTTGTCTCAGGCCTTCAGAAGTTACTTGGTCTGCCGGCTCCAGACTTCGTTGCGAGAGCGTCCCAGCGAGTAGCGACCGAAGATCTCGACAGGGCCCGAGCAGGTATTCTCGACTACATTAACCCGAGCGTAATGGCGGAGATGTACCTGAACTTCGGGTTCCTTGGCGCCGTTGGCAGCTTACTTGTGATCGGGGTTCTGAGCGGGTATTGCGATCGACAATTTCTCCGAAGCAAGACGGCCGTCGTCCAGCTTGCGTGGGGCTTCATCGGGTTGACTGTCGCCGTCTCATCCCATATTACCGAATCTTTCACCCCCGTAGTAGCGATACTCTACCGCGGGGCACCCTTGGTGTTTATTGCAGCGCTGTCGGCGTCCATGGCACGTTCCAGTGCTACATTTTCGAGTTCGGAGCCGGGTGGTGGTGGCCAGGCGAAGAACAGTGGAGAGCGCGACACCGACGCGGCGAGACGGGGACTGAATGATAGTAGCTAGCACCCCACTGCGAATCTCTTTGTTCGGGGGCTCGACAGATATTCCGACCTTCATCGAGAAACACGGCAGTGGCGCCGTGATCAGTTTCGCCTCCGATCTCAAAACCTACGTGACGATCAGCCAGGACAAATTCGGCAGCAATATCGGGGCTGGCGAATACATCGTGAATTATTCTCGGCGCGAAGAAGTCCAAGACGTTAGTCTGATTCGGAATAACATCGTCCGAGCGGTTCTCAGCCGCTTTGAAGTCGATCCGATTAACATCAGCCTGACCAGCGATGTTTTCTCCCATGGCAGCGGTCTTGCATCATCGTCGTCCTACATCATCAGCATTATCAAAGCAGTGGCAACCTTCAAGAAAATGGTGATTACAGACAGCGAGATCTGCTCCCTCGCCTACGAGATCGAAGTTGAACTGAATCCGTACTGCGGGCTTCAGGACCCGTTCGGATGCGGTCTCGGTGGTTTCAAATTGCTCGAATTCGGCAAAGATCGCCGGGTGCGGGTTGAATTTCTCCCTACAGGGTTTTTCGATCATTATGACTGTCATCTCATTTTCACCGGGGTGACTCGGGAATCGCGGCCGATTCTGAAGGATGTCGCGAGAAACGTTGACAAGTCTCTGCCGCTCCTGCGAATAGTCAGCAGCGCCTACGATGCCCTGCTGAACCGAAACTACGAGACGGTCTTGGACTTGCTTAACGAGAGTTGGACGGAGAAGAAAAAGACAAGTGAACTCATCACTGCCAGCCCGGAAATTGTCGGACTCGACGCCGAGCTCGCCGAAAATCCGCAGGTTCTTGCCCACAAGCTCCTCGGGGCAGGTAATGGGGGGTTCTTCCTGTGTTTTACTGAGAGCGGAGCGAGCTTCCCCCGACACGACTCGACGCTGACGCGTCGACGCGGAGGTGTGCGGGTTGGAATTTCTTCAGAGGGCGTTGGAGGTCACTGGGTATGAAGTTTTTCGCAGAGTGCAGGGATAACCTGGCTGGCGATCACCTCGAGACGGAGTACCGACGATACAGCGATGCGTACGGGGCTCACCAGAGATTCATCCTCATCGGGAATGGCGGAAGCAATTCCGCCGCCGGCCACATCGCTCAGGACTTCACAAAACGGGGCGGCAAGCAGGCCTACTCATTTACCGATCCGTCAATGCTGACCTGCTTCATGAACGACTTCGGCGTGGAGAAGGCATACGCTAAGTACCTGGAGTACTACTCAGATCCGGAGACACTCGCGATTTTCATCAGCTCGTCGGGGGAGTCGCGAAACATCGTCGAGGCAGTCCGGTGGTGTCGGGAAAACCGCCTGCGGTACGGCGTGCTGACTGCCTTCGGGCCCGAGAACACGGTGCGGACGATGTCCACCGACGCCGAGTTCAACTACTACATCCCGACCCGCAGTTACGGCGTCGCCGAATGCCTGCATCAGATTTTTCTCCACGGTGTGGTCGAGTGTCAGTGATCTACTGCTTCGACATCGACGGAACCCTCTGCACACCGGTCCTCAACTCGGACTACGCATCCGCACTGCCACGCACCTGCGTGGTCGAGGAGATAAATCGGCTGTACGACGCCGGCAATGTGGTCAAGATCATGACAGCTCGCGGTTGCGTGAGCGGAGAAGACCACACGGAACTGACACGGCGACAACTCGCCGAGTGGGGAGTGAAGTACCACGAGCTGATCATGAACACAAAACCCCATGCCCATCTCTTTGTCGATGACAGGGCCATCAATGTCGAGGACTGGCTCGCGAAGATTCCACTTGTCCGGGGCGTTGTCGCGGGCGCCTTCGACGTGATTCACCCGGGTTATGTCCAGATGCTGGCGGAGGCCAAGCGGATCTGCACGCACCTGACCGTCGCGCTTCACTCCGACCCCTCTGCCCAGCGGCGGTCGAAACTGAAACCCGTCTTCTCGGTCGAGGACCGAGCGGCGGTGCTTGCAGCAATCAGATTCGTCGATGCGGTCGTCACCTACGAGACCGAGGACGACCTGTACGAAATCCTGCGCGACGGGTGTTTCCAGGTGAGGTTTCTCGGCGACGACTACAAGTCCGCGCCGATCACCGGCGCAGATCTGAACATTCCTATCCACTGGATCGACCGCTCACACGGTCACTCCACGACGAAGACGAAGATGGCCATCCATGACAATGTCGCAAAGCACTCAGACTCCTAGGAGTTTGGTCACCGGCGGTGCTGGGTTCATCGGCTCGAATCTGGTCGATTACCTTTTGGCCCGGGGACATGATGTCGTTGTCGTGGATGACGAAAGCGCCACGATGAACGAGAAGTTCTACTGGAACCCTGGCGCCCACAACCACAAGATCAACATCCTCAATGTCACCGAAATGAGGTCGCTGTTCGATGGGATTGACTACGTCTTTCACCTTGCCGCGGAGTCCCGCCTGCAGCCGGCTATCCTCAACCCGATCGAGGCGGTTCAGAAGAACGTGGTTGGTACAGCAGTAGTGCTGCAGTGCGCCCGCGAAGCCTCCGTAAAGCGCCTCATCTACTCTTCGACCTCGTCTGTGTACGGAAGAAACAATCCACCCAACAGTGAAAACCAGGCGGTGGACTGCCTCAACCCTTACTCATTGTCAAAGCTTCACGGCGAACAACTCTGCAAGCTCTTCACCGACCATTACGGTCTCAAGTGCGTGATCTTGAGATACTTTAACGTGTTCGGTGAGAGATCGCCGGCCCGCGGCCAGTACGCCCTGGTAACTGGTATCTTCCTGGATCAGCACCGCAACGGCCGGAGTCTGACCGTCGTCGGCGACGGCAGCCAGAGGCGAGACTTCGTCTATGTTCAGGATGTCTGCGAGGCGAACTTTCTCGCGGCAACGAGTCCAATTGACGACGCGTGGTTCGGTCAGGCGTTCAACGTCGCTGCCGGCAAGAACCTCGCAATCATTGATCTCGCGCGGCTTATCTCCGATGATATCCAGTTCATCGAGCGTCGGCCTGGTGAAGCGGAAACAACGCTAGCCTGCATTGACAAAATTGCCGACGTGATTGGGTGGAGGCCAAACACGGATGTCGAAGAGTGGTTGGTCCGGAGTCGCGATCGCGGTCGTCTCCCCGGACCTCGACCCGTGTGACCGCCTGTTGACGAGTCGCGGTGCGCATTCACGGGTTTAGCCCTTTCGCACTGTGAGGTGACAGGCGCATTGGACTTTCCACGCAGGTACCTTCTTGGTTAGAGGGGTAGCAACTTTGGCGGGTATTCCGTTAAGGCGGATCTGGGCGACAGCGGAACGCGCCGTGCCGCGGGGAGCGCTAGCAGCGACAACCGTGATAGCCGCGGCAGTCACCGACCCGTTTCAGATGGGCATTTACGCCTGGGGATTTCTCGCGGTTTCTTTCATCGGCTCCTTCTCCGACTACCCTATGCGCATCTGTGCTCTGCAACTCACCGCTTCAACGGAGGGCAGGCGGTTCTTGCGGCGTCAGACTGTTGTTATCGGAACTGCCAGCTTTGCCGTACTCGTTTGCGCGCTCTGCGCAATCCCAACCATCACCGGGGCAGAGTCCCAATTCAAGACCTTCTGCAGTTTGGCGCCAATGTTGGCAGTACCAGTGGCTTGGTCCGCTTCGATTCTGCCAACGATTATGTTGCAGATAGGCGGCGAATGGGGACGGGTGTCTCTGGCTCGCGCCATCAGTGCGATTGTCGGCAGCGGTGTCGGGATTCCAATTGTCCTCGCTACCAGATCCATCATTGGGCCATGTACCGCAGTCGCGATCGCAGAGTTGGTTTACGTCCTTCTGATCCGCCGGTCCCGGCCACGGGAGGAAGAGTCTCTTCAGTTTTGCCCTGATTCAGCCCACGCGAAGGAGGTCGCCGAGTTTTGGCCGACTTACCGTCATATGGCGTTGTACGCATCATTCGGCTGGCTTCAAGGAAGCGCTGATCGCTGGTTGATCGGGTTGTGGGCCGGCACTGGCGCTTTGGGCATTTACTCTCTCGGCTCGGCGATCGGCCGCAGCCTTGGTGAGGTTGTTGCCATCTCGCAGGAAGGTGTAGTTCGGGTCGATCTGCATGCCCGCCAGGCTCGGTCTGATGAGCTGATCAAGCAGGTCCTCGGTCGGCATCTGCGAGCCACACTCCTGCTGAGCCTCGCAACGGGCGTTGCCACCATAGTTTTTGCGGAGTTGGTGTTTGCGCCGATACTTGGTCCGCAGTGGAATGTTGCGCTGCAACTCGTCCCGATTTTCGTCCTCTCGACCCTGCCTCTCGCGATCGCTTGTCAGAGCGGTCCCGTCCATGTTCAACGCGGTCGATCCCGGATCGCGGCGATCGCCCCGGGAGTCTGTATTGCGTTTGCGCCTCTCGTCGGACTAGCCGCAACCCATTCCCTCATCGCGGCAACTTGGGTCTATTTGATTCGCGAGTGTTTCTTCGCGGGTATTCAGGTGTCTTTGTTGGGCCGCGCGCGCCCTTGGCTGGAAGTCGCCGCCGCTGCCGGGATCGTCACGGCCGGCGCGGCAGTGTTATTGTCGACTGGCTGGTAGATGGCACTCTGAACCGTTCGGGTTTCATGCACCCTCGGGGTTCTGTGAACCGGCCAGTCGGCCGGTCACGAGTTGGGAGTGGTGATAGCGGGCTTCGGCCTCGGCGGGCGGGATGCGTCCGACACGGTGCATCAGGCACTGCTGGTTGTACCAGGCGACGTAGTCGGCGGTGATGTCGGGACGTACGCATCAATTGCGCATCAAACTCGGAATGGTTCACTCGAGCTTCCGGTGTGGCATAGAATCAGTGCGCAATGCGCGAGGTTTTGAGGAGTCCAGGCGGCGGCCCTAACACAGTGATGGGCTCCGGACGGCGGCCCTCATGCTTTGATGCTGCGGTCGAATCTGTGATCACCAGTAACGCCAGGTAGTTTTAAGGGATGGTCCCCCGTTTGCTGGTGCTGCAAAAGCACTTCACGAATGGCCATGGAGGGGTCCCGGAAACTACGCTCGCGCTCGCTCGACTCCTTGCTTCTGCCGAAGTCGCCGTTGACGTACTAGCCGAGACCGGCCTAGTGCGTGATGTCGGAGAGCTTATGGCGTTGCCGGATTTGGCGGACCATACGGATGCTGTGAGGTGGCCTGACTACCAAGCTTTGATAGTTGTGGGTGGGTGGGTTCCTCGAGCCCTTCCGGCCTGCATTCAGGCGAGGCGTTACAGAGAGCGGGTAATCTACGCTCCGCGCGGCGCACTCGCGCGGACTGAGTTCAAACGACCAAGGGACCTGAGGAAGTTGCCATACCTGGCTGCAATCGAGCTCCCGATGATCCAGAGGGCCGATCGCGTTCTTTTTTCGTCACAACTCGAGGCTGATTCAAGTCTCATCCCGGCTCGGTTGAAGCGGCGGTCCGTTGTGCTTCCGGACCCGTTCTTTGCGTCCGCAACACCACCGATGGCCAGAACCGCAGTTCGCGTCAAGCGGTACGGCTTTATCGCCGAGATATCACCCGGAAAGGGCCTGTTGGAACTCGCCAAAGCCTTCAAGATCGCGTTGCAGCGCGTACCGCCAGACTCCGCCGAACTCCACATTGCCGGGGTGCCGCGGCCTGGATCCGAGCGGTATCTGGAGCACGTCCGGCGTGAACTAGAAGTGGTTGAGCACAAGGTGATTTGGCACGGATCTGTCCGCGGACCAGAACGGGAGGCGTTTTATAGAGCTGTGGACTGCCTGATCGCGCCGAGCAGGATGGAGTCGTACGGACTCACACCCCTTGAGGCCCTGGCTCGGGGTGTACCGGCGATCGTGTCGCCTCATTTCGGCGTGATAGAGCATATTCCGCGATCAGAAGCCGTTCGAATTCTGCCGAGCCGCGCACCCCTGGATATAGCCGATGCGCTGTCAGATCACGATTGGCTGATTTCCGCCGCGAACATCGCACCTCGCTACACGGTAGATGCTCTTGCGCCTCTGCGCGGGGCGGAGCTAGCTCGACGGTACAGAAAACTTCTTGTCGGATAGCGGTCCCAACGCTTATCGGCTTCTTCCGCCGCGCCGGTCAGGCGTCCAGCGCCGTCTTTGCCTTGTCGGACCGGAACGATTTAAAGAGCCCCTTCTTGTTCGAGTCGCGGTAGTAGCTGTAGTTGTAGTTGTACCGGTACCGGTAGCGGTAGTAATAACCCGGACCGGTTGACGGCACGAGACTGAACACCGCGCCCAGGACGGTGGCGCCGGCGTCGCGGAGATTCCTGATCGAGTGGTTAAGTTGCTCGCGCTTGGTGACGCCGAACCGCGTCATGAGCAGGACACCGTCGGCGTTGGTCGCCAGCACCGCGGCATCGGTGACGGCGAGCAGTGGCGCGGAGTCGATGATGACGAAATCGAATCGCTCCCGCAGTTCGTCCAGTGTCCGCTTGGCGGCCAGCGAGCCGAGCAGTTCGCTCGGGTTCGGCGGTTTTGCCCCGGAGGTCAGCACAGTCAGGCGCGGGAACTTCGTATCCTGCAGGACCTCGGAGAGCGCGGCGGTGCCGCTGAGCACGGTGCTGAATCCGACGGCGCCGACAAGATCGAGATACCGGCTCACCGTGGGCCGGCGCAGGTCGCCGTCGACCAGGACGACGTTGTGGTCGGCCTCGGCCAGGGCCAGGGCCAGGTTGACCGACGTCACCGACTTCCCTTCGCTCGGTGAGGAACTGGTCACCACGATCACCCGGGGTGGGTTGTCGACCGAGAGGAACTGCAGGTTGGTCCGCACCTTGCGGAACGCCTCGGCGATGGCCGAGTTCTCCGACTCGAAGGAGATGGCCGGCTGACCCCGCCTGGTCTTATCCAGGGGTATCGAACCGATCAGGCCCACGCCGGTGATCTCCTCGATCGTCTCCCGATCTTTGACGGTGTTGTCGAGCAGGGCACGCAGGATCGCCAGACCGATGCCCAGCAGTAGGCCCAGACCGACGCCGGTGGTGATGTTTCGGAACTTGTTGGGAACCAGGGGTGCCGCCGGGACCGAGGCGCGCTGTTCGACCACCACCCGCGCGTCGGGTCTGGCCCCTGGTCGGGGGGTCTCGAGTTCCCGGACCATGACGACGAACTCGTCCGACAGGGCGTTGGCGATGTCGCGGGCTCGGACCGGTGACTTGTCCAGGACGGCGACCTTGATCAGGACCGTGTCCAGTTTGGAGGTCGCTTGCACCCGCGCACGCAGTTGGGCCGCGCTCACATCGAGGTTGAGTTTGTCGACGACCCGCTGGGCCAGGGTCTCGCCTTTGATCAGCTCGACGTAGGACAGCACGCGTTCCTGGGAGA
>VERS01000555.1 GCA_018882545.1 Mycobacterium sp. | reverse complement strand
TTCCGCACCTGACCGAACCGGTAAACCCGCCGGGACAGCCGGGCCTTTCCTGACCTGTAGGGGTCGACCGGTAGCGGCGGCAGTCAGGCCGAGTCAACCCATTCGTCGGTGCCGTCGGCGAAGAACTGGTGCTTCCACACCGGCAGACGCTCCTTGACCGCGTCGACCAACCGGGCGCAGGTCACGAAGGCCGCCTCCCGATGCTCGGCGGAGACCGCGGCCACCAGGGCGGCCTCCCCGACGAGCAAGGTCCCGATCCGGTGGCTGGCCGCGATGGCGCGAACCCCGGGCGCCTCGGCGGCCACCGCGGCGAGCACCTCGAAAAGAGTCTGTTCTGCCTGCGGATGCGCCGAATAGTCCAGGCGCACCACCTCGCGGCCGCCGTCGTGGTTGCGGACCACCCCGGCGAAGCCAACGACCGCTCCGGCGGCATCGTGGGCGACGAGGTGCTCATGCTCGGTCAGCAACAGCACCTCCGTAGTTATGGCCGCACGCACAATTCGGGTCACGGGTGGTCTCCTCCGCTCAACTGGTCCAGGGCGTGGTCGAGGACCTCGGCAAGTACGGCCAAGCCGTCGCGCACCCCGCCGGTCGAGCCGGGCAGGTTGATCACCAGGGTGCCATCGGCCACCCCGCATACGCCGCGAGACAGAACCGCGGTGGGCACCTTCGGCAGGCCGGACCGGCGGATCGCCTCCGCCAGTCCCGGGATCTGGTAGTCCACCAGCGATGCGGTGGCCTCGGGGGTCGTGTCGGTGGGCGAGATTCCGGTGCCGCCGGAGGTGATCACGACGTCGACGCCCGCACTCACCGCCGACTGCAGGGCCCCGGCCAACGGGGCGCCGTCGGCGACGACGGCCGGTGCCGGTACGGCAAAACCCCTATCGGCCAGCCAGTCGCAGATGATCGGCCCGCACCGGTCCGGGTAGGTTCCGGCGGCGGCACGGGTCGAGGCGATCACCACCCGGGCCGTCCGACTCATGGGGACCGGGTCCAGACCCCGGTCTTGCCCCCCTCTTTCCGGACCAGCCGGACATCGTCGATGCGGGCCGCCGGGTCGACCGCCTTGACCATGTCATAGAGCGTCAGCGCAGCCACCGCGACGGCGGTCAGGGCTTCCATCTCCACGCCGGTGCGGCCCGTCGTGCGTGCGGTGGCGATGATCCCGACCGTGCCGGAGGTGATCTCGAAGTCGACATCCACCCCGCTGAGGTTGATCTGGTGACACAGCGGAATGAGGTCGCTGGTGCGCTTGGCGGCCATGATCCCCGCGATCCGGGCGGTAGCCAGCGCATCCCCCTTGAGCAGCCCGCCTGCGGTGATCAACGCCACCACCTCGGCGGTGGTGTGCACGGTGCCGGCTGCGGTAGCGGTGCGGGCGGTGGCGGGCTTGCCGCCTACCTCGACCATCCGGGCGGCACCCTGGTCGTCGAGGTGCGACAACCGCTGCTGCCGCCCACTGCCCACCGGTGTCTGAGAACTTATCTGTTGACTTCGGTGACCGGGTGTACGTACGGCAGGGTCGAGGCGGGAACCGGGAAGGTCACGTCACCGAACGGAGACAGGGCACCCACCCGGTCGGAGGCCAACTCGCTGACCGGGTGGTCGTCGGGGTCGCGGGTCGGCCAGCCGTTGTCGATGTAGTACGTCTTGTGCGTCTTCTGTGCCACCAGATCATTCTGACACTCCTCCGGCGAACTCGCCCGCATGCCGGCTGAATTACCCTGGTCAGCGATGACCGAGCCGCGAACCGTGCGCAGCCTGCCATTGGGCCCGTGGCTGGCCGGCCTGCCCGACGAGTCACTGGTCCGGTTGCTTGAGGTGCGGCCCGACCTGGCCCAGCCCGCACCCGGCAGCATGGCCGCACTGGCCGCCCGGGCGGTATCGCGCCAGTCGATCAAGGCCGCCGCCGACGAACTGAACTTCCTGCACCTGGCCCTGCTCGACGCTCTGCTGGTGCTCGGCGCCGACCGCGAGGCCATCCCCGTCGAGATGCTGATCGCGCTGGTCGGCGACCGTGCCGAACCGGATGCGGTGAGCGACGCGCTCGCCGAACTGCGGGGGCGTGTGTTGCTCTGGGGCGACGATCAGGTCCGGGTGTCGACCGAAGCGGCCGCGGCGCTGCCCTGGTATCCGGGTCAGGGGATCGGCGAGGACGGCGCCCGGTCGGCGGCCGAACTGCGCCGGACGCTCGATGATCTCGACGAGACGGCACGGGAGGTGCTGGACCGGCTCGCGGCCGGGTCCCCGGTCGGGCGCACCCGGGATGCGGCGCCCGGGACACCACCGGATCGCCCGGTTCAGCGTCTGCTCGCCGCGGGCCTGCTGCGGCCGCTGGACATCGACACCGTCGTGCTGCCCCGGGACGTCGGGCAGGTACTGCGGGGGGAGCAGCCCGGGCCGGCCGGCCCGGCGGCCCCGGATCCGGTGGTGGCCCGTACCGGAGTCGGTGACGTCGACGCCTCGGCCGCCGGTGCGGTGCTGGAGCTCATCCGGCAGGTCGAGGTGGTCCTCGGCCACCTGTCGGAGACACCGGTCGCGGAGTTGCGCAGCGGCGGTCTGGGGGTGCGGGAGGCCAAGCGGCCCAGCAAGTTCACCGGCATCGAC
>VERS01000554.1 GCA_018882545.1 Mycobacterium sp. | reverse complement strand
GCGTGCTCTTCGCGTCCGCCGGAGAGGATGCCCAGGGCGGCGCCGGGGATGCGCGCCGAACGCATCGCCGCCACCAGCGCCTCGGTCACGGCGCGGAATTGCGGGGACGCGTCGCGGGCCAGCCCCATCGGAAGCGGGGTCTCCCGCGGCGGGGGTGTGCTCGCGGCGGGCTCGGCGCCCTCAGTCGCCCGGTCGGCGCACCCGGCGGCGGCCGCGGCCAAAAGCAGCAACATTGCTCGGCGGGGGATCCTGGGCACGCGCGCAGTACGCCGTCCCGCGGCGTTCGGCGCACCCGAACGCTACCGAGTCTCACGCAGGTCCGGGCTCTAGCCTTAGCCGATGTATGACCCGAGCTGGGAGTCCGTCGGCACCCATCCGCTGCCGGGCTGGTACGACGATGTCAAACTCGGGATCTTCCTGCACTGGGGCCTCTACTCGGTTCCTGGCTGGGCACCGCAGGTGGCCGACATCCAGCACCTGCTCAAGACCAGAGGTCCCGCAGAGATGCTGCGAGACAACCCCTATGCGGAGTGGTACCTCAACAGCAGCAGGTTGGAGGGCAGCCCGACCTGGCGCCATCAGCGCGACACCTACGGGCCTGACGCCACCTACGACGACTTCATCGCGGTGTTCGACGACGCAACGGCCACCGCCGACATGGACGCGATAGCGCAGGTGTGCCGGCGGGCCGGTGCCGGCTATGTGGTGCTGACCACCAAACACCATGACGGTTTCTGTCTGTGGCCAACCGACAGCGTTCACCCGCGCAAGGGCCGCTACCACGCCCGGCGCGACATCGTCGGCGATCTCACTCGCGCGGTACGGCAGGCCGGCCTGCGCATGGGCCTGTATTACTCGGGCGGCTACGACTGGCCCTACAACGACGCGGTGCTGCGGAACCCCGCCGACAGTTTTCTGGCGGTGCCGAGCACGCCGGACTACGTCACCTACGCCAGCGACCACGTGCGGCAGTTGATCAACCGCTACCGCCCGTCGGTGCTGTGGAACGACATCTGCTGGCCCGCTGGCGGGGACCTCCCGGCACTGTTCGCCGACTACTACAACACCGTTCCGGACGGCGTGATCAACGACCGCTGGGTCGAAGCCGGACTGCACCGCGGCGCGCTCACCGACGCGCTGGCCAGGGTGGGTGGCGCTCTGCTGCAACGGTTCTGGGCCTATGTCCCCGACCGGCACAAGTCATTGACATTCCCAGCCGAGCACCACTACGACATCCGCACACCGGAGTATGCCCAGTTCGATTCGGTTCAGGACAAGAAGTGGGAGTCGACCCGCGGTGTGGGCCACTCCTTCGGAGCCAACCGCAATGAGCGGCCCGAGGACTTCGTGACCGCGACCGAACTGGTGCGCTCCTTCGTCGACATCGTCTCCAAGAACGGCAACCTGTTGATCGGCATCGGACCGGACCCGTACGGTCGGTTCCCCGAGGAGCAGATCGTGCCGTTGCGTGGCCTGGGGGACTGGCTGCAGGTCAACGGTGAGGCGATCTATGGCACCCGGCCCTGGAGCCTCGCCCAGTCCACCACCACGGAGGGCACCGCCGTGCGTTACACCCAGCGCGACGGCGCGGTCAACGCCATCCTTCTCGACACCTCCGGTCGGGATCTCGGTATCCGGGGCGTGGACGCCACGGCAGTGACCGAGGTGCAGATGCTGGGCTTGGGGGAACCGGTGGACTGGCGGGTGACCGACGGGATGTTGTGGCTGCGACTTCCTGAGCGGTTGCCGATTTCGCCGGCCCACGTGCTGAGGCTGGGCCACGGGGCCCGGCCTCTCGGCTGACGCCCTCCGGCCGTGGGTTCATTCCCGAGCGTCAGAGCACCTTGTGCAGCGGGCCTTCGGCCTTCTTGTACAACGACTTCAGCATCGCGTCC
Organism: Mycobacterium sp.; assembly: GCA_018882545.1. GTDB lineage: Bacteria > Actinomycetota > Actinomycetes > Mycobacteriales > Mycobacteriaceae > Mycobacterium. The sequence continues at coordinate 726 of VERS01000554.1, read as the reverse complement.
CGGAAGCGGGCGTTGTCGATCAGCTTGATGCCGGCCCCGGCAACCTTCGGGTAGCCCAGCGCCTTGTGGAAGTAGCGCCCGCGCCGGTACTCGGTGCCCCAGGCGGCTTCCATCCGCTGGGCGTAGTTGGTGAAGTCGTCGGGCCCGCCGTTCTCCAGGGCGGCGATAGCGCACTCCCCGGCGGCCAGGCCGGACTCCAGGGCCTTGGAGATACCCGCCCCGGAGGCCGGTTTGCCCGCCCCCAGCGAGTCGCCGGTGAACAGCACACCCGGACGCCACGGCGGCCAGGCGGTGAAGCCCATCGGCAGCCGCCAGGCCCGCACGCTCTTGTTCTTCTTCAGTTCCTCGATGGACGGCAGCTTCCACTCCGGCGGGAGCGTGCGCAGGAACTCGCCGAGGAACGTGGTGGCGTTGATGGCCTGCCAGTTGGCATAGCTGTTGACGTATCCCAGCCCGATGTTGAGCCGGCCACAGCCCATCGGGAAAACCCATGCGTAGCCGGGCAATTGGTCGCCTTGGAACTCCAGCTTCAGGTAGATGTCGAGGCTGTCGGAGTCGGGTACGTCGGCGTCCATCTCGGCGCGGATCGCGATCGCCGAGTAGCCGTTGTACTCCGAGTCCAGATTCAGTGCCCGCTTGATCGGGGAGTAGGCCCCGTCGGCGGCGATGACGGCGTCGCCGAACACCTTCTCCCCGCCCTTGAGCACCACCCCGGCGACCCGGCCC
>VERS01000553.1 GCA_018882545.1 Mycobacterium sp. | reverse complement strand
GTACTGGGGATTTCGGATCTTGCCAAGCCGGGTGAGCTTGATCTTGACAGCCATGGACGAAACTACTCCTTGAGTCTCACGCTGCAATTCTGCGATCACCGGCGGGATGCCGGAACCCGGTTTTGCCTCGCGTGGCCAGCGCCCGATTCTGCCAGATGACCCGGCTTGGGCGTTAATCGCCCGACCGGCTACACCAGCTTGTCAAGGCACTTCGCTTCGACGCGTCGGCTGATCCGCCAGCCCGCGTCGGTGCGGACGAAGTCGTCGTCGTACCACAGCGCGCAGAACAGGATCCGGCTGGGCTGATCCCCCGGGTCGGGCCCGGCGCCGAACTGCATGGGGTTGAAACACATCGTGCGTCCGGTCGCACGATCTCCGGCCAGTTTGATGTCGAAGTTGCCGATCAGGTGGTAGTAGGCCGGGAAGTTCGGCAGCACCTCGGCCAACCATGCCCTCACCTGCGGGAAGAGCCCGTCGATCCCGCCCATCGCGCGGTAGTCGATGTAGGCGTCGGGGGTGAAGATCAGGTCGAGGTCAGCGAACCGGCGTTGGTCGATCGCGGTGGCGTAGTCGGTCAGCAGTTGTTGGATCTCCAGCCGATCGGAGATTTCCGCCAGGCTCAGCATTACCAAATTGAACACCGCTCGTACCGGCCGGCGAACACCCGTTAGTCTGATCGGCCATGGGCAGGCTCGTTGCCGCGTTCGCGGCGTCCCTCACGTTGTTCGCATCCGCTGCCGGTCCCGTCGCACCGGCCTACGCCGAACCCAACGTCCAACCGGCCGGTGCGATGCCGATCCCGGACGGACCGTCACCGGCCTGGATCATCGCCGACCTGAACTCCGGGCAGGTGCTGGCCGGCCGGGACATGTACGGCGCCTACCCGCCGGCCAGCACCATCAAGGTTCTGCTGGCGCTCACCGCTCTCGACGAGCTGAGACTGGACTCGGCCGTCGTCGCCAGCCCGGCCAACGCCCAGGTGGAGTGCAACTGCGCGGGTATCAAAGCCGGCCAGACCTACACGGTGCGCCAACTGCTCGACGGTCTGCTGCTGGTGTCGGGCAACGACGCCGCCAACACGCTGGCCGATATGCTCGGCGGCTACGACGTCGCGGTGGACAAGATGAACATCAAGGCGGTATCGATCGGCGCCACCAACACCCACGCGGCGTCGCCGTCCGGGCTGGACGGCCCGGGTGGTTCCGGCTGGACCACGCCGCACGACCTGGCCGCGATCTTCCGGGCCGCGATGGCCAATCCGGTATTCGCCCAGATCACCGCGCAGCCCGCGGCGATGTTCCCCACCCCAACCGGCGAGAAACCGCTGATCAGCCAGAACGAGTTGCTGACGCGCTACCCGGGCGCGATCGGCGGCAAGACCGGCTACACCAACGCAGCCCGCAAGACCTTCGTCGGCGCAGCCGAACGCAACGGCCGCCGCCTGGTGGTGGCCATGATGTACGGCGTGGTCCGCGAGGGCGGCCCGACCTACTGGGATCAGGCCGCCACCCTGCTGGACTGGGGTTTCGCCCAGAATCCCGCGGCGGCGGTGGCGAGCCTCTGACCCGGCGGCCAGGCCGCCGTCAGCCCGGCCCGGCTACCTGCGACCGCCACCGCCGGCATCGAATCCCGGCTCGGCCACGATGGCCTCGTCGAGCGAGAACGGCGCCGGCGCGTAGTCACTGGGCGTGTCCACGATGTTGGCGTTCGATTCGGCCGGCATCGCACCCGGCATGCCCACCGCGTCCTCCGGCACCCCCAGCGGTTCCGGCGGCGGGGGCGCCTCCCAGAAGCCTTCGATCGGCAGTTCGCCGGGGACCCAGGCCAGGATGTCGCGGGTCCCGTCGTTCCAGACCACGCTGTTGGGCACCGGGCCGGTGACGTCGAAGTAGAGCATCCCGGTGTTGGACGGCCCCGATATCAGGGGGTAGAAGTAGCCCTTCTCGGTGCGGGCCCCGAACCGCTCGATCATCGGGGCCGTGCCGGTTCCGAAGGTGTCGATCGCCAGTTTGGCCGCGAACAGCTGGCCCCGGTGCGGCACCGGATCCTTGCTCGGGCCCAGCTTGTACACGGTGTAGCCGATGTACGGGAAGCCGTTGGGGCCGTTCAGCCGCTCCTGCTCGCCGAAGATCTTGATGTTGTCAACCGCCGCCGCTGGTGCGACGGTACCGGCGCCGAGCGCCATCGCGATGGCGGCGGCTGCCGCGGCTAACTTCGTCCTGTTCACTATGGCCCCTTGCTCGACTGATGCTGGTCTACCGAACCCTACTGGCTCGCAGTTTCGCGGCTCGCCGGTATGGTAGCGACAAACCGGCACCCAGCGCATGCCGGCGAGCCGATTCCGCGACCGATCGGAAACCGCTCCGATGCCCAACAGCGGCCTGACCAGGGTACCGTCGGCTCTCGTGACCCGGACCTGGCGACGATTTCGCGGCGCGGCTGCGGTAGTGAAGACGCTGGTGGCCGTCGTCGGCGCCCCCGCCGCCGGGGCCAATCCGGACCAGCCCTCGGTGGCCGTGGCGCCCATCGGCCCGGCGCCGGCGTGGCTGGTGGCCGACATGGTCAGCGGCCGCATCCTCGGCGGCCGGGACTACTACGGCCAGTACGCCCCGGCGAGCACCATCAAAG
>VERS01000552.1 GCA_018882545.1 Mycobacterium sp. | reverse complement strand
GTCATGCTGTACTCGTCGGGCACCACCGGCTTACCCAAGGGCGTCAAACCACCCCTGCCGCAACGCAGCGTCGATGAGGAAGGCGATGCGATCGTGGCGATCGCCGGCCGGATATTCGGCATCGAACCCTCAGACATCTATCTGTCGCCGGCGCCGATCTACCATGCCGCACCCCTGCGGTGGTGCGGCATGATTCAAGCCCTGGGCGGGACGGTCGTGCTGATGAAGAAGTTCGACGCCGAGGCGACGCTGCGCAATATCGAGACCTACCGGGTCACGGCGGCGCAGATGGTGCCGACGATGTTCGTCCGGCTGCTCAAGCTCGACGACGACATCCGGGGCCGCTATGACCTGTCCAGTCTGCGGATTCTGATCCACGCCGCCGCGCCCTGCCCGGTGGAGGTCAAACGGGCCATGATCGAGTGGCTGGGCCCGGTGATCTATGAGTACTACTCCTCGACCGAGGCGCACGGGATGACCTTCGTCAACGCGGCCGACTGGCTGGCACACCCGGGCACGGTGGGGCGCAGCGTGCTCGGTGTGGTGCACATCTGCGACGACGCGGGCACCGAGCTGCCGACAGGCCAGGTCGGCACCGTCTACTTCGAACGCGACAGCGTGCCGTTCGAGTACCACAACGACCCCGCCAAGACCATTGCCGCCCAGCACCCCAGCCATCCGTCGTGGACCACCGTGGGGGACCTGGGCTCTGTCGATGCCGACGGATACCTCTACCTGGCTGACCGGAAATCGTTCATGATCATCTCCGGCGGGGTCAACATCTACCCGCAGGAAGTCGAGAACGTCCTGGCCCTGCACCCCGCTGTGCATGACGTCGCGGTGATCGGCGTGCCGCACCCGGAGATGGGCGAAGAGGTCAAGGCCGTCATCCAGCCCGCCGACGGTGTGACCGGATCCGACTCGTTGGCAACAGAACTCATCGATTACGTCCGCGATCGGATCGCGCACTTCAAGGCACCACGCTCGGTCGACTTCGTCGAGGAGTTACCCCGCACCCCGACCGGCAAACTCCTGAAAAACAGGCTCCGGGCACAGTTCGGGACGGGAGCAAGCCAGTGAGCGCATCGCGGGTGTCCCCGGCGCGCCTCGGACCGTTCATGCGCGTCCGTTTCAGCCTATCGGGCATTCCCCACCTCAGCGGGCGTCGACTGTCGACGCCGGAATTCACTGGGCGACAAGCCCGTCCAGCGTGTGAACGCATGGGTGAAGCTGGCCGTCTCGGCGTAGCCGAGTTGCTCGGCGATGGCCTCGATCGTGGTGTTGCCGGCTAACAGCTGCACAGCACGGTCGCGGCGCGCATGGGCGATCAGATCTCGGTAGGACGTTCCCGCATCGGTCAGTTTGCGACGCAAGGTCCGCGGGTCGAGGTGCAGTTCGTCGGCGATCGTCTGCATCGATGGAAATCGCTTCTGGTCGTGCAGGATGCGGCTACGGACCTGGCCCGCGACACCGACCCGGGACAGCCGCCCCTCGAGGAGTTCCCGGCACTGCCGCTCGAACACCCTCGTGGTGTTCGGATCAGACTGCGGCAGGGAAACATCGAGCGTTCCGCGCGCCGCGGCGATTCGGTTGACGGGCCGGTTCGGCCGCACATCGGCGGTTAACGACCAGGTCTGAGCCAAACGTTGCGCACGCTGCTCGTCGAGGGTGGTCTCGACCCAGTCCACCGAGATCGGGATATTCGCCCCGGCCAACACGGCCGCCAGGCCGGCCAGATCGCGTTCGACGATGAACGGCCGGATCTCGGCCGGGATGTCCGAGTCGTCTGCGACGACGAACTCGCGGGTGTCGTCGTCGGAATCAACGGAGAACCGCACGTGGGAGGGCAGCAATGCCTGGTAAGGCAGGATTCGCTCGAATCCTTCCCGTACGGTCGCGCTGGTGAGGAAGGCGAACCCCAGCACACCCAGCCGACCTAGCGTGCTGAACCCCCCGACGTCGACGCCGAGGCCGGGCCGGTTCCCGAGCCGGCGGACGATGTTGGCGACGACCGTGAACTCCTGATGGGCCCAGATCTCGGCGTCTTGGTCGGCTAGGGTGGCCGTGCTGAGGCCGGTGCCGGCCAGGCAGTCGGCGATTGACATCGATCCGGCCACGGCTTGCGTCATGATCCGCACACCCTCGGTCCCGCGCGGGACGGCCCACAGCGGCGTGGCGAACTCGGGCACTGTCCGAAATTATCAAATTCACGTCCGCTCAGCCCATTAACCAGGCGGTCTGGTTCACCTACGGTGGATCCATGTCGTTCACCGCCGTCGCCCTGGTCGCCCCTGAGTTGGATCGGCGGCCCGGTCTCGCCGACGAACTTCAAGCGCTCTACGACCAAACCCGCGCGGTGATGGGGGCCGCGGATCTGGAACACATCCGGGCGGTGACCGCCTACGGGCAGGCCATCAATGCCCGGCGGTTGGAGTTGCTGCGCGAAGGCGGTCCGCGTGCGATTTCCCGGGCAGTCGTCCTGGAGATGCTCTACCGGCTGTTGCAATTCTCCGAGCTCGGGCACAACGTGCTGCACGGCACGTACGACGATCTGCCCGGCAACGGCGACTATCACTCGGATCGCTATCAGTGGGACTTCAACGTCGACCCCGCGCAGTGGAAGATCATGCAC
>VERS01000551.1 GCA_018882545.1 Mycobacterium sp. | reverse complement strand
GGCCACCAGCCAGCCGACCGGCGGCATCGGGCCCAAGCCGAACGCCGCCCGCAGCGCCGGGACCGTCAGGATCGTCACCAGCAGCCCCGTCGCCCCGAGCAGGATCCACTTCAGCGCCGGGTTGCGCCGCTGCCGTAGGGTCCGCCACACCGGCAGCCGCCAGGACCGGTTGACCAGGATCAGCGCCAGGTTCCCCAGCACCAGGGCGGCGAAGGTCACCGACCGCACGACGTCGTCGGGACGGCCGCCGAACAGCGCCCACAGGTACACCCCGACGGTCGCGGCGAGCACCGAAAGTCCCTGCAGCACAGCAATGGTCAGCACCCGCGCCCCGAACATCGGCTCGCTGACCGCGCGCGGGGGCGCCTCCATGATCTTCGGGTCGACCTGCTCGGCCTCGAACACCACCGAGCACGCCGGGTCGATGATGAGCTCCAGGAAGGCGATCTGCACCGGCAGCAGCACCAGCGGCCAGTCCGCCACGAACACCGGGATCAGCGCCATGCCCACGATCGGCAGGTGTACGGCGATCACGTAGGACAGCGCCTTGCGCAGGTTGTCGAAGATGCCCCGGCCCAACCGCACGCCGCCGACGATCGAGGAGAAGTCGTCGTCGGTGATGACCAGCGCCGCCGACTCCCGCGCCACGTCGGTGCCGCGGGCCCCCATCGCGATGCCGATGTCGGCGGCCCGCAGCGCCGGGGCGTCGTTGACCCCGTCGCCGGTCATGCCGACCACCTCCCCGCGCGCCTGCAGCGCCCGCACCAACTGCAGTTTCTGCTCGGGCACCATCCGGGCGAACACGCAGACCGCGCCGATCCGCTCGGCCAGCTCGGCCTCGGTCATGGCGGCCAGATCCCGGCCGTTGATGTAGCCGGCGCCGGTGTCCAGGCCGACCTCGCGGGCGATCGCCATCGCGGTGCCCGGGTAGTCGCCAGTGATCATCACGGTGCGCACCGAGGCGCGGCGGCACTCGGCGACGGCGTCGGCCACCCCGGGCCGCACCGGGTCGTGCAGGCCGGCGAGGCCCAGGTATTCGAAGTCGTAGTCGCGCTGGTCCTCGGGCAGCTCGGCGCCGGCCGGCAGCGTCGCCCGCGCCACCCCCAGCACCCGTTGGCCGTCGGCGGTGGCCGCCTCGACCTGCGCGATGAGCTGTCGGCGCTGCGGTTCGGTGAACCGGCACAGCTGCGCGATGGCCTCCGGGGCGCCCTTGGCGGCCACCACGTAGCCGGCGCCGTCGGCGGTGCGCCAGACGTGCGAGAGCGCCAGCAGGTTCTCCGAGAGCGGGTACTCCCGGACCAGCTCCCAGTCCGGGTGGGTGCGGGCGGTGTCGAGCAGGTAGCGGCCCTCGAGGTCGCGGAAGGCTTTGTCCATCGGGTCGAACGGGTCGATCGGGGAGGCCAGCACGGCGCACTCGGCGATGTCGTGGAACTGCTCGGGCAGCGGCTGGTCGTCGAGGGTGAAGGTATGACCGTCGACGATCAGCGACCGCACCGTCATCCGGTTCATCGTCAGGGTGCCGGTCTTGTCCACGCACAACACCGTCGCCGAGCCCAGCGTCTCGATCACCGGCGGACGGCGGGTCAGGACGTTTTTGCGCGACATCCGCCAGGCGCCCAGCGCCAGGAACACCGTCAGCACGACCGGGAACTCCTCGGGCAGCAGCGCCATCGCCGCGGCGATACCGGCCAGCAGCCCGTTGAGCCAGCTGCCGCGGGTCAGCCCGTAGACCACCACGACGATCGCCGCGGCGAGCACCCCGACCCCGGCGAGAACCTTGACCAGACGGTCGATTTCGCGCTGCAGGCGGGTGCGCTCGGGTTCGATGGCGCGCAGCGCCGCACCGATGCGGCCCAGTTCGGTGCCGGCGCCGATCCGGTTGGCGACCGCGATGCCGTGGCCCTTGACGACCAGCGTTCCGGAGAACACCCAGGGTGTCGCGTCCCCGCCCGGACGGCCCATCTCCTCGGCGCCGACGGCGGCGGTCTTGCGCACCGGAACCGACTCCCCGGTCAGCGCGGACTCGTCAACGGAGAGGTTGGTGCTCTCGGTGAGGATCGCGTCGGCGGGCACCCGGTCACCCTCGGCCAGCAGCAGCACATCGCCGCGGACCACATCGCGGCCGGCGATGCGGACCTGCCGGCCGTCGCGGATCACCAGGGCGCGCGGGGAGGACAGGTCGCGCAGTGCGGCCAGGGCCCGTTCGGTCTTGTGCTCCTGGTAGATCGAGATGCCGATCACCACTAGGACGAACGCCAGCAGCATCGCCCCGTCCAGCGGTTCGGCCAGCAGGAAGTTCACCGCGCCGGCGCCGAGCAGCAGCAGCAGCATCGGCTGGCGAACCACCGCCCAGGCCTCCTGGGCGAGGTTGCGCCGTTTGGCGGTGGGCAGTTCGTTGGGCCCCTCGGCGGCCAGCCGGCGGGCCGCCTCCGCCGCCGACAGGCCTGCCAGCACCGACGCGGTCACCGGTCGATTGTGTCAGGCGGCGGCGTCGTCCTTGCGGCCTGCTTGCGGGCGCGTTCAGCGTCGGCCCGCATTGATGCGTTGAAGGACTCGAGCAGCTCTTCGTCGACATACTCGTCGTCTTCGAAGTCGAATGGCTCACCGAAGATGAGTCCTCCTTGCGCTGCTTGTAGTGGAT
>VERS01000550.1 GCA_018882545.1 Mycobacterium sp. | reverse complement strand
GATCCGCGCCGGATGGCGATGCTGTTCGATGAGGGCAGCCCGCTGTCGAAGATCACCACCCTGCGGCCGAAGGACTACAACGAGGCCCGCACCATCGGCGAGCGTTTCCGGGACGGCCAGCCGGTGATCATGGACCTGGTGTCGATGGACAACGCCGACGCCAAGCGACTGGTGGACTTCGCCGCCGGCCTCGCCTTCGCCCTGCGCGGGTCCTTCGACAAGGTGGCCACCAAGGTGTTCCTGCTCGCACCGGCCGACGTTGACGTCACCGCTGAGGAACGCCGCCGGATCGCCGAGGCTGGTTTCTACAGCTACCAGTGACCGCCGGGTCCGGCGTCGGAGTCGGTAGGCTGGCCACGCGCCGGTCCCTCTCGGCGCACCGTCCGTCGACGAGAGGACCAGCCCGAGGTGAAGCCGCTCTTTGAAGTCATCGGCTTCGCACTCTTCGTGTTCTGGCTGTTGCTCATCGCGCGGATCGTCGTGGAGTTCATCCGGTCCTTCAGCCGCGACTGGCATCCGCGCGGTGTGACGGTCGTGCTTCTCGAGGTGATCATGACCCTCACCGACCCTCCGGTGAAATTGTTGCGACGCATCATCCCCCAACTCACCATCGGGGCGGTGCGGCTGGACTTCTCCATCATGGTGCTGCTGCTGCTGGCATTTCTGGGCATGCAGTTGGCGTTCGGCGCCGCGGTGTGATGCCCGGTGTAATGACCGGTGTGATGCCCGGTGTGATGCCCGGCCGCCGCTAAAGCGCCGCCCGAAACTCTGAAAATCGTTCTTAATCCGTAGCAACTCTGTAACCGACGCGGCTGGTGTGACAGGATGGACGCCAGTTAAAGTTCGGATCGACCAGGGACTCGTTCTACACTGCAGGACGATGCTCACTCAAGAGTCCGGAGATCGGAAGGGGCACTAATGCCACTGACACCGGCCGACGTGCACAATGTGGCGTTCAGCAAGCCGCCCATCGGCAAGCGCGGCTATCACGAGGACGAGGTGGACGCCTTCCTCGATTTGGTCGAGAGCGAGCTTGCCCGGCTCATCGAGGAGAACGCCGACCTCCGGCAACGCGTGAGCGAACTCGACTCCGAGTTGGTTTCGGCCCGGTCCAGCGCGGTACAGGCGACTCAGGCGATCCCGCTGTACCAGCCCGAACCAGAACCGGTTGCGGTGCAGACGGTCTCCGACGGCATCGCGCTGTCAGAGGATCAGGCCCTCAAGGCCGCGCGGGTGCTCAGTCTGGCTCAGGACACCGCCGATCGGCTCACCATCACCGCGCGAGCTGAGTCGGACAAGTTGCTCACCGAGGCGCATGCCAACGCCGAGCAAATCGTCTCCGAGGCCCGCTACATCGCCGACACCACGGTCAATGAGGCCCGCCAGCGCGCCGATGCCATGCTCGCCGACGCCCAGAGCAGGTCGGAGAGCCAGCTGCGGGCGGCCCAGGAGAAGGCCGACATTCTGCAGGCCGACGCCGAGCGCAAGCACACCGAGGTGATGTCGACCATCAACCAGCAGCGGTCCGTCCTCGAGGGCCGCCTCGAGCAGTTGCGGACCTTCGAGCGGGAGTACCGCACCCGGTTGAAGACCTACCTGGAGTCGCAGCTCGAGGAACTGGGCCAGCGCGGCTCAGCCGCACCCGTGGACACCGGCGACGTCGGCTACACCCAGTACTAGCGGGGGTGCCTGCTGGAGCCCGCTGGTGAGCGCCGAGGAACAACGTCCGACCCAGCGGGCGTTTGACTCATGCTGATCGTCGCGTTGGTTCTAGCGGTGGTCGGTCTGGCCGCCTTGATCACCGCGGTGGTGACCGGTAACGAGCTCATCGCCTGGGTGTGTATCGGTGCGAGCGGGCTCGGGGTCCTGCTGTTGATCGTGGATGCCATCCGCGAGCGGTCACGGCGGCCAGTCCTGCCAGCCGTACCCGTGGACGCCGAGATCACCGAAGTGATCGAAGTGATCGAGCCGGTCGAGGAGTTCGGCCAGGAATTCAGCGAGGAGTTCGGCCCAGAGTTCGGCCAGGAGTTCCCAGCCGAGGACGCCCTGGAAGACGACCCCGAGTACGGCACCGATTACGCGGCCCAATCGTTCGATGCCGCAGTGGTGGTTGAAGACCACCCCGACGAACTGGTTGATGACGAACCGGCCGGCGATATGCCCAGCGACGACGAAGCCGAGTTCCCCCAACCGGCGGAGGAAGCGGCCGTCCACATTCTCACGCCCACTGTCACGCCCACTGTCACGCCCATCGTCGGCGACGCGGACGCCGGCGACCGCGCGGACGCCGACGACCGCGCCCTGGTAATCGAGCCCCAGGCGGGGGCCGACCGGGGGGATGCGACGACTGAAATCCGCTACGTGTCCGGCGCTGAGGGGAGCACCGATACCGTCTACACCTACGCTGAGAGCGCCGAGGCCGAGTATCTGGCGGCGCAGGACGTCGAGGGCGCCGACGAACCTCGCGACTCTGATCCGCGGGACTAGAGGAGCTTGATGGGTATCGAGTACGCCAGCATCGTCGACCATCCCCTCGAGGAGGTCTTTGCCTGGCACACCCGCCCGGGCGCCATGCCCCGACTGGTACCGCCGTGGCAGCCGATGCGCGTCGTCAAGGAGGCCGAGTCGCTGGCCGACGGGACGG